>WRKV01000001.1 GCA_009777915.1 Bacteroidales bacterium
CTAATACTTTTTTTGAGAGCAAAAAAAGTATTCAAAAAAACTCTTTGCAGGAAATACGTCGCCGCTACGCTCTGACATTTCCTGCGGTAACGTATTCGTCGCTACGCTCCTCATAATTGATAACGCTTCGCCTCTCGCCCTGAAAGGGCAAAATCAATAACGTAGGGCAAAAAATTCTCCTCCTTTGGAGGAGTACGGCGAAGCCGGGAGGTGGTTTATGACCATCGCTGGCGGGGTTTATGACCACCCCGGCACTTCGTGCCACCCCTCCAAAGGAGGGGAATTCAATTTACGATTTACGGATTTACGATTTACTATTGGGCGAAGCGTAAATTGTACATTTGTAAATCGTACATTGGAACGACTATTCACTAATCACTATTCACTAATCACTAAGGTACATCCCGCACACAACGCAGGGAACGCCCGTAACCCTTGTTGCCCCAACCCTGCGGGTAGATATGGCCATTTGTATCGAAGGTAAAACGGAACCCAAGATCCGTGTTGTTCTCCGACTGCGACCAGTAGACCTCGCTGAAATCTTGATTGTACAGCGAGCCGACCGAAGTGCAGAGGCCTCCGTAAGTACCACCCCACGTAGTGAGATAGGTGTCAAGTTGAACCTGCCAAGACGTATCATTAACCGTTTCTTGATAACGATTCTGACCGTTAAAACCTAAAGCGATATCCAAGTTACGAAAATCAGCAGAATCCGGAATTCGCCAACCATCAGGACAAATATTTTCTACTTCGGCAACAGCATGCCAAGAAAATAAATCACCTTTTTGGTAGGGATTGGAGCGGCAATCAACATTGTAAGAACTCGTTGTAGAATTCCAACCACTAAAAGTGGCTTTACTACTACAATCAACCGTCTGAACAGCATCCGACCACTCTTGAGTAATACCATTTCCGGGAATTTTCCAAGTGGAATCGGTGGCAAAAGAGGCTTTACCAAGAGATGTCTCCCAAATGGTTTCACTCACGGTTACAAGGCAAGTGGCGGTTTTTTCACCGTCTTGCGTGATAACAGTAATAGTTGCCGTGCCAATGGCAAGAGCAGTAAGTTTTCCGTTGACAACCGAAACGGTGTTGGGTGCACTCGAAATCCACGATACGGTTTTGTTGCTTGCAGATACGGTTTTGTTGGTTATACTGTCGGGCAATACAGTAGCAATAAGCGTAAGCGTGTCACCAATGTTGAAGATGGCAGCAATGTGGTTCAGCGATACACCGGTAACAGGCACATAGGGTGTTTCTATGCTATTGGTGCTGGGCTCTTTGTCACAAGAAATTGCGAATGCAAACGATAAAATCATCACAGAATAAAGGAATTTTTTCATAGTTTTTTTTATGTTATTATATTTTGTTTAATTATGTTTTCAATTTTTAGACAATAAAAAAAACGGACTTAACAAATCCGTCGCAGAGGTATTAGGAAACCCATATACAAGAATAAGCAAGCCCGCAGTGCAGGCGTTACAGTCTCTTGTATATTCAGAAATTCCTAATTTTCTACGACAAGAATAGCAACCGCTATATTATATTTTCGTTTATTTCATGGTTTGTTTTTTGGTTAAAATGTTTTGCAAAGGTACGAAAAGTTTTTGACATATAAAAAAAATTTTGTTCAATTCAGATATTTTTTGTATCTTACAAACGGAAATAAGTACGGGATAATAAATTGCACAGCACCTAACTAACGGTTCGGCACTACGCCAAGCCGTTGCCAAGATACACGCAACCGCCAATGTTGTCGCGGGTTGCACCGGTAACATCGGCTAAACAATTCACCTCTCCACGAAGGCGTAACACACCGAGAAAAGCAAAAATCAACGCCTCTTTGAAATCCATAATGAGCGGATTGGTTTCCTCGATTTTGCACAAACAATGTTGCTTAATTTTCGACATTAAAAAATCGTTCTTTGCCCCGCCACCTGTAACAAGCATGGTTTTTTCGGAAACGTTTTTTTGTTTATTCACAACGTTGGAAATTTGTTCGGCAATATGTTCGCAAACCGTATGTAATTGGTCTGCAACCGAACAATCTGACCCATTCAAAATCGGCAAAAAATTAGTCTCAAACCACTCAAACCCCAAGGATTTCGGCGGCGACTGTTTGAAAAAATCCAAACCATTTAATTGCGATAATAAGTCCGAATTTAAGGTTCCGGATGCCGCGATAGCTCCGTTTTTATCAAAAAGTAAATTTTTGGCAAAAACCAAATTGTTCAATGCCATATTGCAAACGCAAATATCAAACGCAATTGTTTTTTGGTTTTCGGTAAATGAGATATTGGCAATGCCGCCTAAATTCAAACGAAAATCTACGGTATTAAACAGCAATTTATCGCCAATCGGAACCAACGGAGCACCTTGTCCGCCAAGGGCTACATCGATATTCCGAAATTGTGCAACCACCGGACATTTCACATAACTTGCAACAGCCGCACCATCACCAATTTGCAAGGTGAGTTTTTTTTCCGTTTGATGAAAAATCGTGTGTCCGTGAATGGAAATCAAATCAACTTGCAAATTATTTTTTTGAATAAATTTTTGAATCGCTTGTCCTAAAAAATGTCCGTAATCCGAATTCAACAACGCCAACGCTAACCCCGAAACATTCACGGCATTTTTCAAACGTCCTTTCAAAACATCAGAATATTCAATGGTTTCAGCAATTACAATGTTGTAGTTCCATTGCGAATTTTCAAAACGAAATTCACAAAAAGCCAAGTCCAAACCATCTAACGATGTTCCGGACATGGCACCGATTACGTTATAAAAATTGGTTTTCACAATACATCAATTACGGTTTCCAAATGTATGCTACGCGAACCTTTGATTAAAAATAAATAACGGTCAAACATCTGTCTATTCAAGAAACTGCGGGCTTCTTCGGCATTTTCGAATGTGGCAGTATGTCCGGACGAAAGCGATTGAAAATTTTTTCCAACGAAAACTCCTTCGTTCAAACCTAATTTTTGGACTAAAGAAAAAATGCGTTGATGCTCAACCAAACTTTCATGTCCGAGTTCCAACATATCGCCAAGCACAAAAAATTTCTTTTCGAAATCTAATGCTGCAAAACTCTCCAAAGCCACAGCCATACTGGTTGGATTGGCATTGTAAGCATCTAAAATCAGCGTGTTTTTATTGGTCTTGACTAATTGCGAACGATTGTTAGATGGCGTGTAATACTCCAATCCATATTTGATATTTTCAATCGAAATTTTGAAGTATTCGCCGATAACACAAGCTGCCAAAATATTGTTGAAATTATATTCGCCGATGAGTTGAGTGCGGATAATTTGAGATTGGTAATCCAAATTTACAAAAACACCGCTGTCAACCAAACTACCTGTAAAATCAGCCTGTTTCTCTCCAAATGTTACTCGTTTTTGTTGTTTGGAATGTGTCATCAATTCGGGAATTTGATTATTCACAAACACTAAACCTTTGTTTTTTTTCACCGCACGAAACAACGCCGTTTTGGTTTTCACGATAGTTTCAAAACTTCCGAAACCCTCTAAATGAGCCATTCCCAGACTTGTAATCAGTCCGAAATTCGGTTGTGAAATGTTGCATAATTCTGCAATTTCACCGACGTGATTTGCACCCATTTCCACAATCAAAATCTCCGTATCTTTCGGTGTGGATAAAATCGTTAACGGCACGCCAATATGATTGTTGTAATTGCCTTGTGTAGCGTGGGTTTTGAACTGTGTCGAAAGTACCGCATGAATCAATTCTTTGCTGGTGGTTTTTCCGTTGCTTCCGGTGATTCCGATCACCGGAATTTTTAGTTGTTTACGATGATGAGCTGCCAAATTTTGCAAGGCTTTGAGAACATCATCGACCAAGAAAAAACGTTTGTCAACAGCCACATTCGGGTCGTCTACAACAGCTAAAGCACAACCACCATCCAATGCGGAACCGGCAAAAACATTCGCATTAAATCGCTCGCCTTTGAGTGCGAAAAATATAGAATTAGGTATCAAGTTTCGAGTATCCGTCGAAATCACAGGATGCTTCAGATACTGAGCATATAGACTTTCGAGAGAATATGTCATACCTTTATAGTACTATTGTCTTGCTCGAGCACCCGACTGAGTTGCCGAACCAATGCGCGACATCGCACAACGGAATCCAATCCAAGCCTCGCTACGATCCTGATCCAAGAATCTACGACCTGCGGGAGATAGCCAATACGCACGATCTCTGTAAGAACCACCTTTGACGACTCGAGAATTATCGTTAATTAAAGAACTTCTCTCATCATACACTTTATCCGTTGTACTACCGCTTTCATCGGCAAGAGCCAACCAATCATCGGAAATAGTCGATGCAAAATCTCCATCGCGGAAATTTCGGTTATCTGCTTGTTGGAAATTACGACGATCGCCAATTTGTTCGGTGGTCATTTCTTGGAAACGAATACGTCCCAAACTATCTTTTTCTGCAACTTCTCCATCTTCATCACGAACTTTCGTCATGTAGACATTTCCTCTGAAAGGGTTCATTCCGTGGGCTTCTTCGAATGTCAACGGACGATACACGTCCATGACCCATTCGCTAACGTTTGCAGCCATATTGTACAAACCGAAATCGTTCGGAGCATAAGAATAAACCGGAGCAGTGTAATCGGCACCATCATTCAAACTTCCTGCAACACCCATGAAATCGCCACGTCCGCGAGCAAAATTCGCACGCATTTCTCCCATGTGATTTCTGTCGCTCATGCGAACATTGGAGCCGTTCCAAGGATAAACACGACGTTCGATAACGCGTTCATCAAAGGTATTGCCTTTCAAACCGTAAGCGGCATATTCCCATTCAGCCTCAGTCGGCAAACGGAAATTCGGCAACAAAATACCATCTCTCAATTGAACTCCGCGTCTCTTTTCCGTGGCATTCGGATTCATATCCGGCAATTGTCTTCTGACCAAACCTACATATTGGTTATTCAAGTAGGCTGCGGTGTTGAAGTGATTGTCGGGAGTTTGTGCAGGATCAATTTGAAGGAATCCCATACGAATCAAAATGTCTTCGTTCACACGGTCGGTACGCCAAATGCAGTAATCATTGGCTTGTTCCCAAGTTACACCAATAACAGGATAATCGTTGTAAGCCGGATAAGTGAGGTAAAATTCCACCAAATGCTCAACATAAGCATCTACTCTACGCCAAGCCAATTCATCGGGGTGAGCACGACGAACAACTTCCGGAAAGTCTTGTCCGTAGATACGATCCAACCAAAACAGATACTCGTTGTAGTCGATGTTTCGTACTTCAATTTCGTCCATATAAAAAGACGAAATGGAAACACGGCGGGGAATCATGTCCCAACTGTTCATCAGATCGATCTGATTAGAGCCCATTACAAACGAACCGCCTTCGATAAACACCATACCATTCGGAGTTTGTTGTTCATGGGCATGAAGTACTTGAAAACCACCCCACTTCGGGTCGTTCACGTTCCAACCTGTTTTGGACGACTGCTCTTTTGAGGACGAACAGCCCGTTAGGAATGCCACTGAAATCAGGGCAATAATGCTGAAAATTTTTCTAATGTTCATGTTATTTTGAATTTTAGATTGTTTATGTTATGTGCACATTTGTGTGCTTGGGTTTGCAAAGATACGAATTTTTTTTGAAAAAAACTACTTTTTTGGTTAAAAACTTGGACAATTTATTTTTTTTACTCTTACTTTAGGCTCTCGGCAAGGTAGCAAATAAGACATGGACAGTTCGTGAGAACCTCCTGAAATTCGATATAACTTACTGACAGACAAATCATAACTATATCCAACACTTAACGTGTTGTGCTTAAATCCGACCAAAAAAGTCAACGATTCGGGTCGATTGAATGAAATCGTTTGGCGATACCAAAGTCCAAAGACTATCGAAGGGAGGATATTGTTGGCATACATACCATAATTGATCTGCTGAGCCGTGCCTTGTTGTTGATAGATGATATTCGGCGAAAGCGTTGGTGCGTTGGCATCTCTGAAACGCCGTTGTTTGGGGAGTAAATCAATAACTGCACCTGCGTGAATGGTATATTTCATAGGTAGTTTGGCAATACCACCTCTGGTAAGAGCCTCGTTAGGTGTACCCAAATGATGTATGGCAAAACCGGCATAAAAATTTTCGCTGTATCCGACAATTCCAGTCGAAAAATCTGCATATTTTTTGCTGATTGGCATTTCCGGAAAATTGCCGTGTTCATCGGAACGAGGTTTATGCAAACCTATGTCGGAAAGAAACTGGTCGGGAAACGTGAGATTGTCCCAGTCAACACGACGATTGACAAATGAGGCTTGCACGGCGGTTTTGATGGCAAATACATCATTAACTTCGAGGCTGTAGGAATAGATAACACCCACATTGGTAGTGGAATAACTACCGTTTCCTTCTCTCAAATTAGTTACAACAAATCCGAGTGCTCCCGACAAATCGTCGAAATGTTGGTCGTATGAAGCGTTCACAGTTGAAAATGCTCCGGGAATCATCGACCATTGGTTGCGATAATTAACTGAAAGACGACCACATTTCATGGCACCTGCCAAACCCGGATTGGTGTACAACGGTGCGGCATAAAATTGACTGAAAATAGCGTCTTGTCCACTCGAAAAGAGTGTACAAAACAGCAAAAAAACAACCAAAATGCACTTTATTCGCATCATATCATTCAGATAATTAACCCACAAAGATACGAAATAATCGGGAACTTTGCAAGTTTTTTCTTATATTTACGTAAAAAAAGAAAAAAAGTTACGTTGCTGCAAAAAAAAAAGACGAACTGATGTTCGTCTTTTTTATTAAAAATGTTAGAACCTAACATTTTTTACAACCTGCTTTTTTAACAGCCGGTTTTTTTGCAGCAACTTTTTTTACTGCCGGTTTTTTAGCGGCAACTTTTTTTGCCGGAGCTGCTTTTTTTACAACTTTTTTAGCTGGAGCTGCTTTTTTTACAACTTTCTTAGCCGGTGCTGCTTTTTTCACAACTTTCTTAGCCGGTGCTGCTTTTTTTACAACTTTCTTAGCCGGAGCTGCTTTTTTTACAACTTTTTTAGCCGGTGCTGCTTTTTTTACAACTTTCTTAGCCGGTGCTGCTTTTTTTACAACTTTTTTAGCCGGTGCTGCTTTTTTTACAACTTTTTTTGCAGGAGCTGCTTTTTTCACAACTTTCTTAGCCGGTGCTGCTTTTTTTACAACTTTTTTAGCCGGTGCTGCTTTTTTTACAACTTTTTTTACTGCTGGTTTTTTTGCTGCTGCTTTTTTCGCAGCTGGTTTTTTTGTTTCCATTTTTTTTGTTTTTTTGGTTGATAATTTAAGTTTGTTAACGTTTGTATTTTGATCTCCTTTTACGGATACTTTTGCTTTTTGTTTCGTTTTGGTTTCATTTTTTTCATTTTTTCCTTCCAAACGAATGATGAAATCCGATAAGATATTCATGTAGTTTATGAATGCATCATAAGGCGAGGCATAATGGCTGAAATACTTGTGAACATCGGCACTTGCGAGCCATTTCGTACACATGTAATACAGATTGTCACTCGTTTGTAAAAAGCCAAAATCTTTGTGAATTTCGGGGTCTTTATTTTTTTCAATTTTTTCGGTTAATTCATACAATTTTGAAAAGGTTTCGTTTTGCAATTCGTTACCTAACCAAGCTGTCAAATCACGTTCTTCGTCTGCCCATGAAATTGGAAATGGAACATGCACAGGAGCCTTTGGTGTCAAGGCTTTGCTGATTTCGGAAGGTGTCGAAAATTTGAATTTTGTACGCTTAAAAACGATATCCGGCAACACTTTGAAAAAATCAAAAATTCCGGTTTCTTTCAATTGATGTTCGCCAAAAGTTTCGTAATCCAAAAAGATATTTACGACCTCTTCTTTTTTGCCGAGTTGCAAAATCCAATCCACGTATTTCTCAGCGGTGAGAGGCCATCCCTTCCATTGCTGATCCGAAAAACGGAATGCAATATCATCACTCAATTGATAATTTCTGAGCAAGATATTCAACTTCGGATTAATCGCATTGCAATACAAATAATTTGGAGATTTCCAACCTAAAATATGTTTTGCTCCTTCTGTAAGCATAGTGTCAAAGCCCATTTTGGAAACTCTTGCTCCGATTTCATCGGAATAAATTAATTCGGTATTTCGAAACGTGGTTGGTTTTTTTCCAAACAATTTTTCAATACGTTCGCTATGTTTTTTAACTTGTTTTTCGAATTCCGAAGTTTCATTCAAAGAGGCTAAAGAATGATAATACGTTTCGGCGATAAACTCGACTTGTCCGGTCTTTGCTAACTTTTTGAAACTATCCAAAACGTGTGGTGCATACCATTCGAATTGATCCAAAGCCACTCCCGAAATCGACAAACTGACATTGAATTTTTTGCCATGTTTTTTAATCAATTCTAAGAGTAAATTATTCATTGGAATATAACAACGATCGGCGATACGATTGACCAGATATTGGTTCTGATAATCGTCGTAATAGTTGTGTGCAACGCCCATTTCGAAGAAACGATAGTTTCGCAATCGCAACGGCTGGTGTACTTGGAAATAAAAACACAGGGCATTCATGACTGATATTATTTGAGGTTAAGCGCTTTTTTATAGACCTTTATATTATTCAAAGCAGCGTTCTCCCATTTGAGGTTGTCAACCTCTTCCGCACCTTTTTCGCTGAATAATTTATGTAGAGAATCGTAGTGTAAAAGTCCATAAATAGAGTCTGCCATCGCATCAATGTCCCAAAAATCGACTTTCAATGCATGTTGCAAAATCTCTGCACATCCCGACTGGTTTGAGATTACAACAGGGACACGTGCACGCATCGCTTCCAAAGGAGAAATCCCAAAAGGTTCGGAAATAGAAGGCATCACATACACGTCACTCATCATAAACATTCTATCCACATCTAAACCTTTCAAAAAACCGGTGAAATGAAATTTCGTTCCGATACCCAACTCTGCAACACGCCGAATGGTCTTGTTTAACAAGTCGCCCGAGCCTGCCATGACAAAACGAACGTTATCGTCTTTTTGCAAAACTCGATGTGCGGCTTCAACAAAATATTCCGGTCCTTTTTGAAATGTTACGCGTCCCAAAAATGTAACTATTTTTTCTTTGAAATGTTTTCCAACAACAATTTGTTTTTTATTTTCAATAGGTTCAACAGCATTGTAAACCGTGAAAACCTTAGTGGGATCAACGCCATAGCGTTCAATCACAATCTGTCTGGTGAGATTACTTACCGTCATCACTTTATCGGCAGCGTGCATACCTCGCCGTTCGATATCATAAACAACTTGGTTTACATTTTCACCGCTCCGATCGAATTCCGTTGCGTGAACATGAATCACCAAAGGCTTTCCGGAAGAGGCTTTTGCAGCAATTCCGGCTTCGTAGCACAACCAATCGTGAGCGTGAATCAAATCATAATCGTATTGCTCGGCAATGGTGCTTGCAACCATGGCATATTGCATGACTTCTTCCATCAAATTGCTTTGATACTTTCCGGAAAAAGTAAATTTCCGTTTGTAAAATTCTTCTGCATCAGATGGGATTATGGTAGATTTTGATTTTTTTTCTAATCGTAAATAATCTTCAAAACCCATGTAGGGAACGAGATTCGAGCCGATTTCGATATAGGTCAGATTTCGCCAATAGGTTTGATAAATGGTATTTCGATAATCGATTTCAACATCACTTGCATTCACAATTCGTGCTACCGAAGTATCTTCATCGCCATACGCTTTTGGAACCACAAAAATCACCTCCACGTCTTGTTTGAGCAAACCCTTAGCGAGCCCGTAACTTGCCGTGCCTAAACCTCCTGTGATGTGCGGAGGAAATTCCCAACCGAACATTAAAACTTTCATTTTTTGGATTTTTGTTGAGATGCACGGTCTTGCATCTGTGCGATGATTTGATTTATTCTTAACAATGCTCCAACGCTCCAAGCCTGTGATACCGCACCTTTCGGACGATGTGGCGGGTCTCCGTCGTAAACTTCAGCGACAGATCCGATGCCATATTCGGACATGGTTTGTTCGAATGCATGATAGATATTTTTGATAAAATCTAATTTGGATTCGCCATACGCTTTCATGTATCCTTCCGCAAAAAACTGCAACTGCCAAACCCAAACGGTTCCTTGATGATACGCCATGTCGCGTTGAAAAGCGTTGCCTTCGTAAACAAATTTATAGTTCGGATCATTGGGCGAAAGTGTTCGAAGCCCGTGTGGTGTGAGCAATTCTTGACGAACTTTTTCCAAAACCAACTGTGAAACTCGTACACTGATAGGCGAATAAGGTAGTCCGGTTGCAATCACTTGATTCGGACGAACCGTAAAATCTTTATGTCCGTCATTCACACAATCGGCTAAATATCCTTTTTCTTTATCCCAAAACATTTCTTTGAAAACGTTTGGAAATTCTTGCATCAGCGGTTCCCATTCGTTCACAAATTTAGTATCTTTTGCAAGTTTTGCAGTTTCGATGGCAAACATCACAGCATTATACCAAAGTGCGTTAACCTCAACAACAAAGCCTGTTCGCGGTGTAACGACAATCCCTTCGGCAATAGCGTTCATCCAAGTCAACGGTTGTCCTGCGGCTCCACCATAAATCAATCCGTTTGGAATCATGTGAACCTGATGATGCGATCCGTATTTATACATATTTAATATAGACACCATCGTTTCGCCATATATTTTCCAAATCTTTTTTTGTGTTTTGGTGTGAGTGGCATATTGTTGCAATGCCCAGAAAAACCAAAGTTGTGTGTCGATTCCGCTATAAGTTTTTTGTCTTGCAGACGGATCGTCCGGAAACCAACCGTTGTGTAATTTGGAAATCATGTTGTCCAAAACTTCTTTGCATAATTCTTCGTCACCGGAGGTCAACGTTAAACCCGGCAAAGCAATAAATGTATCTCGACTTCGACATCCAAACCAAGGAAAACCTGCGATTACATTTAGACCGTTTTCATTTTTTACAAAAAATTGTCGTGCTGCATTTTTCAAACAACCTTCGAAACAGTCTCTCGGAATTCTGTTTTTGGCTTCATCGGCAAACATTTTTTTCAATGTTGTTTCGGGTTTTTCGATTTCTTCCAATCCAACCGAAAAATAAATGCTTTCACCTTTTTTGATTTCGATTTCGAATGTTCCGGGAACATATAAATCTTCCAAACCTTCGTAGCCTCTGTCGAGTTCTTTTTGATACTCTATATTATGGTGCCAATTCGGATCGTGTTTGTATTCGGCTTTTTTGGAAAGTTGCATATACAAGTGCGGATATGCATCGTACATTCGCGTGCGAATTCCATTTTTAATTGTTTCGAAAGATTTATTGACGTTATCATTTGCTTTACTCAATAAATGTATATTTCGAAAAGCTAAAAAAGGTTTGACAATTAATTTTGTTTTCGAGTGTGCATCTTCCAAAGTGTATTTTATGATCACACAATCTTTGTCGGTTGCATAAAGAGATTCTTTTGAAAAAAGAACGCCGCCAACATTGTATGTTCTTTTTGGAAGAGGAGTGAGAACATATTCGCGAAGATATTTATGTCCTTTCGGAGAAAATTTTCCGCCTTCGAATTGATGCAAACCTAAATTAAATTGTTCGCCATGTTGTTCAATTGATTCATCAACGGAAGACAACAAAACATGTTTTTCATCATCAATATTCGGAACCGGACAAACCAGCAAACCGTGATATTTTCTGGTGTTACAGTGAATCAATGACGTACACGAATGCGAGCCGCTACGATTCACACGCAACAATTCTTTGTTGAGAGAGTACTCTAAATTTACTAATTGATGTCTATCGAAATTAATGTAACTCATGATGATGCAAAGTTACATTTTTTTTTTCACATGGTAATCAATTTGCGAAAAAGTTATTAACAGAAAAACACTGCAAAATTGTTAATAACGTTAATCAAAAAAATTACGATTTTTTTGAATTACGAATTGCAAAAAAAAATTTGATTTTGAAAAATTACAATTCTTGATGAAGTATTTTTCCGTGATCGCAAACTAAAATTTTTGAAGGATATTTGCTGATCATGATGAAGTCGTGAGTCGCTACAATCACGGTTCTCCCGGTTTTTGAAATTTGAATTAAGAGTTGAATAATTTCTTCGGAAGTATCGGGATCTAAATTTCCGGTTGGTTCGTCTGCTAAAATTATTTCCGGATCATTTAGCAATGCTCTTGCGATCGCAACACGTTGTTGTTCTCCTCCGGAAAGTTGATGAGGCATCTTAAAATGTTTGGTTTCCAAACCAACTTTTGAAAGAACATCTTCGATACGTTCGTTGATTTCTTTTTCGTTTTTCCATCCGGTAGACTTCAAAACAAATTTCAAATTTTGTTTAACATTTCTATCCGACAACAATTGAAAATCTTGAAAAACGATTCCGAGTTTTCGTCTTAAAAACGGAATTTCTTTTGGAGAGATATTTTTCAAATTAAATCCTGCGATGTCTACATTGCCTTCTTTTACGGGGATATCCGCGTAAAGCGTTCGAAGTAGAGAACTCTTTCCGGTTCCTGTTTTTCCGATGAGATAAATAAATTCGCCAGGGAAAACTTCGATATTGACATCGGAGAGAATTAAATTATCTTTTTGGAAAACGTTTAGATCTGTAGTTTTTATTACGGACATTTTTTATTGTTCTAATTTTTCTAAAATAAGTTGCAGTTGTTTTTCAAGTTCGTTAATACGATTTTGTTGTCTACGCAATTCGTCGGAATTGTAATCGTTGATAAAATTAATTTGTCGTTCGAGATTTTGAATTCGCATACGTTGCTGATCGATTTCTGTTTGTTGGTCTTGATTGATTTTCCAAAGCACAGGAATAAATCCGGTATAGTTGATACCCAATCCTTCCATAGGTCCGATTTCATAAACCAAATGCGGAAAATACGGTATCACATCTTGTGCCATGAATCCCCATTGAAAACTATTGGTTTCGTCGTCTTCCCACACATACGAATGCGGACGAACTTTGTATAAATAATCTTCCATTCCGGATGGCAAAGGCTTGATATTGCGTTTGAATTTTTTGTCGGACGTGAGAATCATTCCACCTCGAGCAAAGATATAGCCGGTAGTGTTGGAGTGCGTTGGACTCTGTATCCAGCCATTAGGAGCTGATCCTGATCCCCAAGAATTAGTTGTTCCATTTCCCATAACATAGATGTTTCCACCTCTGTGGTTGCTATTGCCAACCACCAATATCGCAGCCGCCGAATCAGTAATGTATGAATTAGGAAAGCCTTGTGGGCGATTGTTAGTTGCAGTTCCTACGTAATAATCAAGTTTATTTCCTGCGGAGTTAAGTTGTAATAACCCCGGTTGATTGGGACCTATATTGGTGGCACCCAAAATAGCACCCCGAGCGAAAATAAAACTACCACTCCGAAGTCCGGCAGCTGTTGCATCGCTTGTTTCAACAAACTCGGTAGATGATGCTTGACCGTCAGAGTTAAGAACCGGCACGGAGTCGGCACGAACAAACTCTACCCCGCCATGCTGCAAACTGCGTCTTGCCCCAATAAAAAGATTGGAAGCAATATCCATATAAATCAAGTTAAAAGAAGGTCTATTAGTAGGCGGCACACCGACAGGTGGGGATGTGGGAGGAGTGATGATAAGAGCCGGATAAGCTGAGGTCCAACTGTCCCCACGGGGCGTGAATGGAGAAATAAGCATATTTGGTGTTCCGATAGTAATAATACCTCCGGAAAAACGAGTAGATGAACCGGGAAGCCCATATCCGGGCACCCATTGGGTACCATTCCTCTCGATATTGTTTCCGATGCTGATGTGAGGTCTCAATTGCCCTGTGCCATCTACACGAACAGAATGGCTAATGTTCTGTCCTATAGCAATGGTATTGCCTATATTGGTTTCGATATTGTTACCAATGTTTACAGATCTATGGGGTCCTTCTCCGTACATCGGAGTCTTAAAAAGAGAGATGTCATTTCCAATGGCGATCGTATGAGAATTTCGAAACGTATTGGGACTTCCTCCATATCTTCCGAAATTGTTTCCGATAAAAATACTGTTTTGTACGGAGTTAGTGAGAGCATGTGTGGCTTCATCACCTGCAAAATCAATATCGTGTCCGATGACGATATTATTGGTACTATAATCTGCTCCATAGTCGTAACTTTTATTACGGCGTCCGATAAAAATAGAACTTTTACTTGCATCAAGGTCGTTACCAATGGCGATGGCATCATCGTCGTATGAAGTGTTGTTACTTCCGACAAGGATATTGTCTAACGACTCTAATCCGATAGTATTGTTTTTTCCGACCATAATACTCATTCGATTGTTGTATATGTGAGGATCCCCGCCGGTTAGAGTATTCTCTTCTCCCAAAATCAAAACATCAGATGCTCTCCAAACTGTATTTTTTGTTCCAAAAACAAAAACAAATTCTTCACTGTCTTCAATAATGTTATCATGTCCGGCAACGATAGAAAAAGCATCTCGATAATCGGTAAGCGTAAACTCATTTGCACCTCCTACAATGCTGACAGCACCTGCGTTGTAGATTACGTTTTCTTCTCCTACGACAAAAGAGTTGTCTGCGGAAAGAATGTCGTTATTAATTCCTATACTGAACAAATTATCTCCGTCTACTCTGCTATCTTTTCCGATAGCAAAATTACCGGGTTCGGAGACGTAGTTGTCAATATAAAGATTTCGACCGAGTCCGAAACTTCCCTCACCTTTTGCAATAACATTGGTTCCCATTCCAATAGTATTTGCACCGATATTACTGCTGTTCCATGCATCGTTGAATAAGGGAGATGATGCTTCGGCATTATCTGAACGACCTGCACGAAATGCTTGTTCATTATTTATCCAATAGATACCCTTACTTTCTGTTGCAGGAACTGTCGGATCACCGCCAATAATCACATCTCCGGTATTGCGGTTTCTTAGGTTTTCTCCGGTTCTAAGCCAATTTGTATCGGCATCGCCGGAACCACCACCACCACTGCCACCATCGACCCAAATCAGCGAATCGCCGGTTGCGTTGAGAGCCAGATATTTTCCCGGATCACCTGCTTCGTTTGGAAAAATATAATTGTTGATTCGTAACGTTTTGTTGTGTCCGATAACGATATTCGAATCGGCATTTTGCGACATGGACGAACTCACTAATGCACCCGACACTCCGGCATCATCGCTGTAAAAAGGAATAACATGATCGTCCAAATCGTAGACAATGCTGGTAGTTCCACCACTTCCATGAGCATAAAGAGCGTAAGGAACACTGAGCAATTCCGTTACTCCCAAATTGGTGTATCCGGTGTTGTCAATATCAATTTCCAACTGTACAAAATAAGAACCTGCACCCCAATCAATCTGATCAAATCGTCGCGACGAAAGTCGATTTCCTCGACCGATGTTGAAATTAAGCATTCCAAGATTGTTACTTCGAAGAGAAGTCCACTCTTCTCTGTAAGTTTCCAGATAGCCGCCATGGTCGTCGAGGAGAACACTAATTCTTACTCGAACATTTTTATCTGCCACGACTGCACCGTCAATATCTCTAACTACGGCTTGATATTTGATTGCTTGAGGAGGTTGTGCAAAGACAACCGAAGTCATCAAACAAATTGCGGAGAAATAGAAAATTTTTTTCATATAGGACTGTTCTAAAATTTTACGATTTTGTGAGTTTCAATAAAACCCCTTGCAGGGTCTGTTATTCTTAAAATATAAGTAGATGGTTTTAAGTTGTTGAGTTGAATAAGCAGTTGTGAATTTTTTGCATTGTGCCGTTGCGAAAAAATTCGTTTGCCGTCTAAAGCATAAATTTCGAACAACAGATTTAAATTTTCTTCAAAATTCCACTTCACGGAAAGGTTAGATACAAACGGATTGGGAAATACCGAAAAATGTTGTTTGATTTCCTCTTGATCTAAAACGGAAAAAACGTAGTTGCTTATTTTAAGGAGTGATAAATTGTTGGGTAAACTTTGATGAAACCCTTGTGTGAGGCGTTTTTTGGAACCATGTAAGGGTTCTACAAAAACTTCTCCGATGCTCCATTCGAGAACCCAACGAGCCACTCCGGAAATTTCGTCGACCGCAGTGTCTAAAACTTTTCCCGAAGTCGTGAAGACATGTTGTCTCATGGCATCAAGATCCAAGTCTACAACTTGTGCTTTGGTTTGTGTGGAAATTCCTGTAAACGATACAAAAAATATCACAAAATATGAGAGTTGTTTTTTCAGCATAGGGTGGGTTTATACGATAGAAAAGGCAAAGATACGAAAAATAAATGGATTAAACAAGCAATTTTTTTCATTTTTCATTTTTCATTTTTCATTTTTATTTGTATCTTTGCAATCCAAATTTTATGATGATGAATATTAAACAAGAAAAATTAACCGATTTAACATCGAAATTATCCATTGATGTTGCCGAACAAGACTATCAAAATCAAGTCAAAAAAACGTTGACAGGTTATCAACAAAAAGCCAATATACCGGGGTTTCGTCCGGGGAAAGTTCCGTTTGGAATGATTCAAAAAATGTATGGAAAATCCGTTTTGGTTGAGGAAGTGAATAAACTTTTGTCGGAGACACTGAACAAGTATATCGACGATAACAAGTTAGAACTTTTGGGACAGCCGATTCCTGCGGAAGACAACGAGATTGCGGATTTTGATGTAGCAAAAGATTTCACGTTTCATTTTGAAATTGCCGTTGCACCGGAATTTGAGTTGGATTTATCTAAAATCAAAGTAACAAATTATCAACTCACGGTTGGCGATGCGATGGTTCAAAAGTCTGTGGATAGTTTGCTTGAGCGTTACAAAAGCGAAGAGGGAAAACCTGCCGAATTGAATCAAGAATTGTTTGATAAAGTTTATGGTGAAGGTGTTGTAAAAACCGAACAAGAATTGCGTGAACGCATTCGCAAAGAAGGCGAAAAAATGTATCAACAGCAAGCGGATAGAAAGTTTACGCAAGATGCGATTCAAGCGGTGGTTGAAGGTACAAAATTTGAAATGCCGGACGACTTTATGAAACGTTGGTTGTTTATTTCAAATCGGGAACAAAATCTTACGCAAGAGCAAATCAATGCGGATTATGATAAGTATCGCAATATGCTGAAATGGCAATTGATTGAGGCAAAAATCATCAAAGAAAAAGAGATCAAAGTTGATCGAAATGATGTGAAAGATTATTACATCAATCACGTGGTTTCGCAGTATTTTCCGGTTCCGGAAGATGAGGAAGGCAGAAAACGTATCGAACAATTTGCCGAAACGATGATGCAAAATCAACAGGAAACCAAGCAGATTTACGATATGGTTTATGATCAAAAAATTTCAGATGTGTTTCGTGCGGAGATGAAAATTTCCGATAAAAAAATAGATTTTGAAGCGTATGTGGACATGTTGAAAAAAGAACATGAAGCCTCGACAGATTCAGCTCCTTCAGCGACTGAGACTCCCGAAGTCGACGAGAAAAAACCTGTAAAAAAAACCAGCAAAAAAGTAGAAAAAAATGAACAAGAGTAGTCAAGAATTCCGTAATTACGCCACAAAACACGTTGGTATCAGCAGTTTGGCGTTACATCGTTTCGAGTCGATTTCGAACAGTTACATTTCACCAACGATTATCGAGGAGCGTCAATTGAATGTTGCACAAATGGACGTGTTTTCGCGTTTGATGATGGAGCGTATTATCTTTTTGGGCGTTCCGATTTACGATGATGTGGCAAATATCATTCAAGCACAGTTGTTGTTTTTGCAATCTTCCGATGCCAATCGCGACATTAAAATTTACATCAATTCGCCCGGTGGTGCGGTGCATTCCGGACTTGGAATTTACGACACGATGCAAATTATTACGCCAAAAATCGAAACGATTTGTACGGGTGTTGCGGCTTCGATGGCGGCGATTTTGTTGTGTGCGGGTACACCTGACAAACGTTCGTCATTGAAACACTCGCGAGTAATGATTCATCAACCGCTTGGAGGTGCTCAAGGACAAGCGTCTGACATTGAAATCGCTGCTCGTGAAATTCAAAAAATGAAGAAAGAATTGTATGAAATTATTGCTCTTCATACCAAACAACCTTACGAAAAAGTTGTTGCCGATGGCGATCGCGATTTTTGGATGAATGCCGAAGAAGCTAAGGCTTACGGGATGGTTGACGAGATTGTTGAGAAAAAATAAAAGCATACATTTACAACGCCGCTTTGAAAATTTCAGAAGCCTTTTTGATGTCTTCTTCCGTTATGATTAGTGCGGGAGTAAGTGCCAACGATTGATAATTGAACAACAACCAAAGTAACAGCAAACCGTTGTCGATACAGGTTGTAACCACATTTTCAATGTCGACCGAATCGTTCAATTCGACTGCAAGAAATTGTCCTTTACCCCGAATTTCTTTGATTTTGGGATGTTGGAAATAATTTCGAATTAATGTTTCGTTGTGATTTATTTGTGATAAAAATTTTGGATCGGAAATAATTTCGAGTGATGCCAATCCTGCTGCACACGACACGGGATGTCCGCCGAACGTGGTGGCATGACCGAGTAACGGGTGTCCGTTGTTCAATCTGTTCATACGTTCAATCGAAGAAACAAACGCACCAATCGGCAGTCCTCCGCCCATACTTTTTGCGATGCACAAAATATCGGGAACAACTTCGTAATGTTCGAATGCAAATAATTTTCCGGTGCGTCCGAAACCGGTTTGGATTTCGTCAAAAATCAACAACGCACCTGTTTCATTGCAACGACTTCGCAACGCTTGTAAAAACAAGGGGTTTGGAAGTTCCATACCTGCACCCGAACGCATCACTTCAGTAATGACGCAACAGGTTTTTTCAGTAATTTCCGAAAGTTGTGCGAGGTTGTTAAATTCTAAAATTTTAGCGTCGGGAAGTAAAGGTTGAAACAAACTTCGAAAACTTTCATTTCCGATTGCACTCATTGCACCCATCGTACTGCCGTGATATGAATTTTTGAAACTGATAATTTCCGAACGATGATTGTTCAGACGTGCTAATTTTATTGCACCTTCGATAGCTTCCGATCCGGAGTTCACATAAAATAATTGTTGTAACTCGGCAGGCAACAGCGAACAAATTTTTTGTGCAAAATCAATCTGTGGTTGTTGAATAAATTCGCCGTACACCATCGTGTGAGAAAATTTTTGCAGTTGTTTTTCGATGGCTGCAATCACTTTCGGGTGGCGGTTTCCCAAATTATTTGCACACATTCCCGAAGTGAAATCAATATATTTTTTTCCCGATTTATCCCAAATATACACGCTTTCGGCACGTTCTACATCTATAATAAAAGGCTTGAATGTCGAGGTTTGTGCGAGGTATCGTTTGAAAAGAGCAGATGAATTCATAGTGCAAAAATACGAAAAATTTTTGGAAAAATCTACGCATCAATCTTCGCATATTTTGCATTCTGCTCGATAAATTCACGGCGTGGTGGAACCTCGTCGCCCATAAGCATCGAGAAAATACGGTCGGCTTCAGATGCGTTGTCAATCGTAACTTTCCGCAAAGTGCGTGTTTCAGGATTCATAGTAGTGCCCCAAAGTTGTTCGGCATTCATTTCTCCCAAACCTTTGTAACGCTGGATATGTACGCCTTTGTCGGTACCTCCGCCAAATTCGGCAATAGTTTCCAAGCGTTCGTCTTCGTTCCAGCAATAACGTTCCTGTCTGCCTTTTTTGATCAAATAAAGCGGTGGTGTAGCGATGTAAACATAACCTTGCTCAATGAGTTCACGCATATAGCGGAAGAAAAACGTTAGAATCAAAGTTGCAATGTGACTTCCGTCGACATCAGCATCGGTCATAATGATGATTTTGTGATAGCGAAGTCTCTCTAAATTCAAGGCTTTGCTATCCTCTTCGGTTCCGATGGTAACACCGAGAGCCGTGTAGATATTTTTGATTTCTTCGTTTTCAAAAACTTTGTGAGTCATGGCTTTTTCCACGTTGAGAATTTTTCCTCGAAGTGGCATGATGGCTTGAGTTTTGCGGTCGCGACCTTGTTTTGCAGTTCCGCCCGCAGAATCTCCCTCAACCAAATATACTTCGCAAATTGATGGATCTTTTTCCGAGCAATCGGCTAATTTTCCAGGCAATCCCGCTCCACCCATCACGGTTTTGCGTTGTACACTTTCACGTGCTTTACGTGCTGCGAGACGTGCTTGTGCGGCTAAGATTACTTTTTCGACAATCAATTTTGCCTCTTTCGGATTTTCCTCCAAAAAATAGGTCAACATTTCGCTCACCGCCATATCAACACAACCCATGACCTCGTTGTTTCCGAGTTTGGTTTTGGTTTGACCTTCGAATTGAGGTTCGGAAACTTTTACGGAAATAATTGCCGTTAAACCTTCACGGAAATCGTCTCCGTTAATTTCGAAATTTTTATCTTTGGTTCGTATTTTTTCCAAAAGACCGGATTTATCGGCATAATTTTTCAACGTACGGGTTAAACCTCTACGGAATCCCGCCAAGTGCGTACCACCTTCGTGTGTATTGATGTTGTTGACATACGAATGCACGTTTTCGGTAAACGAAGTGTTGTATTGCAACGCTAACTCAACCGGAACGCCGTTTTTCTCACCTTCGATATGAATCGGTGTTGGAATCAATTTTTCGCGAGTGGCATCTAAGTAATTGATAAAATCTTTCAAACCTTCCTCCGAATAAAATTTCTCGCTGCGGAAACTTCCATCATCTAAAACATCACGCCGATCGGTAATGGTCAGCGTAATACCTTTATTCAAAAACGCCAATTCTTTCAAACGTGTGGCAAGCGTGTCGTATTTGTATGTTGTAGTCGAAAAAATCGTAGCATCGGGCGTAAACGTTATCATCGTGCCGTGTTTGTCGGAAGTTCCAATCTCTTTGACCGGATATTGCGGATTCCCAATGCTGTATTCCTGCACAAAATGCTTGCCTTCTCTAAATACTTCTGCTTTCAAATGCGATGAAAGTGCATTCACACAAGACACGCCGACACCGTGCAAACCACCGGAAACTTTATACGTTCCTTTGTCGAATTTACCTCCGGCATGCAAAACAGTCATTACAACTTCCAATGCCGAACGACCTTCTTTTTCGTGGATTCCTGTAGGGATTCCGCGTCCATCGTCCAAAACACAAATGGAATTATCTTCCAAAATTGTAACATCTATATGGGTACAATAACCCGCCAAAGCCTCGTCAATAGAGTTGTCTACGACTTCGTATACCAAATGGTGAAGACCTCGATCGTTGATATCTCCGATGTACATTGCCGGACGCAATCTCACGGCTTCTAAGCCTTCCAACACGGTGATATTATCTGCACCGTAATTTTTTTGTCCGTTTTCCAATTTCTCTTTTTCTAATTCACTCATAATCAATCATGTAAAATTTATTAATAAAACATACAAAGATACGAAAAATTATTGGATTTTGCAAGTGAAATTATTAACATTTTTTTGTATTCTATCTCAAGTTAAAAAAAACAAAACTTAATTTCGGAAAATACTTACCAACAACCTCAGCAGTTGAGTGAAAATAACTATTCATACATTTTCAGAATTATTGATTTTGCCCATTTTGATAATTTTTCGTAACTTTGTAAAATTAAACCGTTTCTATGGACACTTATCAAACCATACAATCTCAGGCAACCGGAATTTACAAAGACAAAGGCAGTAAGTTTCTGTCGTTTGCTTTTCCTGTTGAAACAGAGGACGAAGTAAAAACGATTGTTGCCAAACTGAAAAAAGAATACTACGATGCTTGTCATCATTGTTATGCCTATATTTTAGGTTACAATAGCGAAAAATATCGTGAAAACGATGATGGCGAACCCTCCGGAACGGCAGGAAAACCAATATGCGGACAACTTCGCTCAAAACAATTAACTAATATCTTGATTATGGTTGTTCGTTATTTCGGAGGAACAAAATTAGGTGTGAGCGGTCTTATTGAGGCGTACAAAACCGCAACAATCGATGTTTTGCAAAACGCCAAAATTATTGAGAAAATAGTGCTCAAAGAACATCAAATTTCATTCAATTATGAACAAATGAACACGGTGATGAAAATCGTGAAAGACCTCAATTTACAGGTCGTTTCGCAGAGTTTCGACAACCGCTCTCAACTTGTTTTCAAAGTAAGGCTGTCCGATGAAAATAGAGTTTTAGAAGTGTTTCAGAAATTAAAATAAAAATCATGCAAAAAGCAAGGCTTGTGCGGTGATTGCGTTACGGGTGTTTGGAAATTAGAAAGTATTTTTTTTTGCTTTATTATTGGATTTTTTGTATCTTTGTGAAATAAAAACAAAAGATATGGGATTACTCAAAGAATTTAGAGATTTTGCAATGCGTGGAAACGTAGTCGACATGGCTGTCGGAGTCATTATCGGCGGTGCATTCGGAAAAATTGTTTCGTCGCTTGTTGCGGATGTTATTATGCCTCCGATTGGTGTGTTGATTGGTGGTGTTCATTTTTCGGAATTAAGTCTGACACTCAAATCGGCGATCATCGAAAATGGTGTTCAAATTGCATCCGCCGTTACGCTCAATTATGGAAATTTCTTGCAAACGACATTCGATTTTTTGATTATTTCGTTCTGTATTTTTATGTTCGTTAAAGGTATTAACACGCTTAGAAAAAAGCCAGTACCAGCGAAACCGGAAGAACCGAGCAACGAAGAAAAACTGTTGAGAGAAATCCGAGATCTTTTGAAAGAAAATAAAAAATAAATTTCAGGATTACCCACGAGGTTCCGAGCGGATTCGAACCGCTGTAAACGGTTTTGCAGACCGCTACCTAAGCCACTCGGTCACGGAACCAAAATGGGACTGCAAAGATACAAAAAAAAATTGAATTTTCCAAATTCATTTTTTTTTCGTACCTTTGTACTCAAATACTCAAACATGTCACAACTCTATCCATTAAAATTCATTCCTATTCTCAAAGATAAAATTTGGGGCGGTGAGAAAATTGCTCAATTGCAAATCTCCGATACGGCTACCGAAAAAACCGGAGAGGCATGGATTTTATCGGGTGTAGAAAACAACGAAACCATCGTCGCTAACGGATTTTTAGCGGAAAATTCTATCAACGAACTTATCGAAATTTATATGGCGGAATTGATCGGTGAAAAAAATTTCGAAACCTTTGGAACCGAATTTCCATTGTTGTACAAAGTGATTGATGCAAACGACGACCTCTCAATTCAAGTGCATCCCAACGATGAAATCGCCCTTGAACGCCACGACTGTAGCGGAAAATCCGAAATGTGGTATATTATGAACGCCGAAAAAAATGCCAAAATTATAATGGGTTTCAATCAAGATATGAATCAACCAAAATTTCTGAAAGCATTGGAAAATAAGGCTGTTTTGGATATTCTTGCAGAACAGAATGTTCGTATCGGAGATGCGTATTACATTCCTTCGGGGTGTATTCACTCTATTCGGAAAGGCGTGCTACTCGCAGAAATCCAACAAACTTCCGATATCACGTATCGCGTTTGGGATTGGAATCGAACGGACGAACAGGGCAACCAACGAAAACTTCACGTGGAAGAAGCACTCGAAACCCTCGACTACAACGCTCGAAACGATGGAGCAACTCGCTCACAAGGTATCATCAACGGAACCTCATCGCTCATCAAAACACCGCATTTTCATACCAACGAAATTGCTCTCACGCAAGGCGTAGAAAAAGATTATTCGGATCTGGATTCCTTTGTAACGCTACTCTGCGTAAAAGGACAAGGCTCCGTGATTGCAAATGAAAGTTCAGTCGAAATCAAAACCGGAGAAGTAATTTTAATCCCCGCAACGATAGAAAACATACAAATTTTTCCCGTAAATATCATGCGTTTATTGGAAACATACATCATATAAAAACAACATTCTAAACTCTTATCACAAATGAACAGCGCAATCCCTTTATCACTCGTTTTCCTTGGCTTAATGGTCTTTTTGGCACATTTGTTTGCGGCATTTTATCGTAAACGACGTGTGCCGGACGTGTTGATGCTGATGATTATCGGATTGGTGATCGGACCGATTTTGGGAATGGCAAATCCGGAAGATTTAGGTGCTTTCGGACCGGTATTTACAACGATAACGTTAGTCGTAATCCTGTTTGTCGGTGGCACAAATCTGAGTGTGTCAACCTTAGAGGCCTCCTGGAAAAGCACAACAACACTGACATTGACAGCATTCGTTGCTTCGGTAATTGTACTTGGAACTATGTCGATAATTTTTCTGGGATTTTCAATCAACAGTGCAATTATGATTGGAGCAATTTTAGGCGGAACATCATCGGCAATGGTCATTCCCATGGTTCAACAAATGAAATATCTTGGCGAGGAGTCGAAAACCGCACTGGCATTGGAATCCGCACTAACAGATGTGTTGAGTATCATGTTGGTTTTGGCATGTGTTCAAGTGTTTTTAGAAGGCGAAATTAATTTGGCATTAACCCTGGGCTCGGTGCTTTCATCGTTCACATTTGCAGCGTTAATGGGAATTGGCGGTGCATTGATTTGGTCGAGATTGATTCGATTTATTCGGCGAATAAAAGATTCGATTTTCACAACACCCGCATTCGTTTTTATAATCTACGGAGTCGCTGAATTGCTTGGTTTTAATGGGGCTATCGCTGCTTTGTCGTTCGGTATAACCATGGCAAATATAGAAACATTCAAGAGTTTTGTTTTTCGAAAAATCATGGGTGGATACGGAAGTAAATTCAACGATACCGAAATGATTTTCTTGAGAGAAATTGCATTTTTACTCAAAACTTTTTTCTTTGTTTATATCGGAATGTCTATACTTTTCGAGGACGTGAAAGCATTGCTTGTTGGTTTGATTTTTACAGCAGTGATTTATATCGTTCGTTTGTTTGTTGCAAAATTTGCATCTCCGAAAACAGCAAATCTATACGACAAAACCGTTATTTCGATGATGACACCCAAAGGATTAGCCGCTGCGGTATTGGCTACAATCCCGCAAATGGCAGGCGTTCCGGAAGGACCCATGATTAAAAATATCGCGTATGCTGTGGTGTTTTTCTCCATCGTATTAACGTCAATTTTAATTATAGTATATGGTGATAATTCTCGTAACCCGAAAGGCTTTTACAAGGTTTTTTTTAGTACGAAAATGAAACCGGAAGCCCAACAAGAAAACGAACAAATTTGATATGGAACTGTTTCTGATAACACTCGGATTATTAGCGTTTGCTTTGGCAGGTATTGCTATAAAAATGCTCGTCAAAAAAGGCAGCGAATTCAAAAAACAATGCCTTACGATCGAATTTGAATCCGGCGAAAAAATAGGTTGTGTCTGCGATTCCCAACGCCATGAAGATTGCAGATACTACAATATCCACCATGGAAAATAAATAGTAAATAGTAAATCGTAAATAGTGAATAGTAAATAGTAAATAGTAAATAGTAAATAGTGTACACCCCACAAATAACCAAATCAACAATTAAACAATGATAACCAAACTTGAAAAACTACTCAAAACCACATCAAAGATCTACGTGATTGACAACGTCAAAAGCCTTGAAAAAACAGGTCTTTCCAAAGACGAAATCAACTACGTAAAACAACAAAACAAGCAACACAAACTAACGTGTTTTGAGTTCAATCGTTTTGCATATACGGATTTTGTTGTGATTTTAGACGATGCGAAAACTGAAAATGCAAACTTGGAACAAGCCCGAATCTCCGGAAAAAATATGCATTCGCGTTTGAGTAAATTAAAATTTTCGACCATACAATTGATTGATGAATGTTTCAAACCTGCGATGTGCTTGGCTTTTGCAGAAGGATTATGTTTGTCGAATTATCAATTCACCAAATACCAAACTAAACCCAAACATTTGCAATTAAACATTCAAATGGTTTCAAAAAAACTATCCGCATCAGAAATTGAAACATTGAATTTACATTGCGATGCCGTTTATTTTTGTAAAGATTTAATCAACGAACCGCATAATTTTCAAACGGCGGTACAATTTTCAAAAACCCTTGCCAATCAAGCGAAAACACTCGGTGTGAACGTTACGGTTTTTGATAAAAAACAAATCGAAACTTTGAAAATGGGCGGATTGTTGGGCGTGAATAAAGGCAGTGCAAATCCACCAACTTTCACCGTTTTGGAATGGAAACCTAAATTGATTAAAAATTCCAAACCGATAGTTTTGGTGGGCAAAGGCTTAGTGTTTGACACGGGCGGAATGAATTTGAAAACAGATAATTTTATGAACGACATGAAGTCGGATATGGCAGGCGGTGCAACGGTTGCAGCAACTATTTTTGCATTGGCAAAAACCAAATCCAAACATCATGTTATTGCTCTGATTCCTGCAACTGACAATCGTCCCGGCGAAAATGCAATGGTGCCCGGAGATGTGATTACGATGCGTTCCGGAAAAACCGTAGAGGTTGTAAACACCGATGCCGAAGGTCGTTTGATTTTAGCCGACGCATTGGATTACGCCAAACTTTACAAACCGCAATTGGTAATTGACACAGCAACGCTTACCGGTTCTGCCGCACGTGCTCTCGGAAAACACGGCATCGTTGCAATGCAGAAAAATGCCGAAACATATTTTTCAACGCTGCAAAAATCCGGCGAAAATGTTTGCGAACGAATCGTCGAATTTCCGCTGTGGGACGACTATGCAGAAGAATTGAAATCGGAAATTGCAGACATCAAAAACTGCGGATCAGCGTACGCCGGAGCAATTACAGCAGGCAAATTTTTAACTGAATTTACAGACTACCCATACATTCATTTAGACATTGCCGGCGTGGCATTCAACACAACTGCCTACAAATACTTCGGAAGTCAAGCATCAGGTTTTGGTGTGCGACTTCTATTGAAATTTTTTGAAGAGTTAAGAAATCAACAATTAAATTAAACAATTAAACCACCATGGATACACAAAAACGAAAAATAGCCGTAGCACTCGGAAATGCTGATAAATCCGCACTTGAGGCGGTTTACAAAACTTTGTTGGATCATCAAGTTTTGGATCAAATTCAAGTTACATTTTTTCCGGGAGGAATTGAAGGACTTGAAAAAACGTTGGAAGAAGCTTCTTCGGGTTTCGATGCAATGATTGCTATGCCACTTGAAGGTGTTGATATTCCGAAAATTTGGAGAGAAAAATGGACGGCTCTCAAAGACACGTTGCAGGTTTCAACTTGCGGAGGATTACACTACATTACGTTGATTTCCGAGAACACAAACGATATCCAATTTCTACCCGATATTGAAAAAAATGTGATGCATATTGAGAAATTTTCGGAAGCACTGAAATCAATGTTTCTCCTGACTTTACCGAGATTAGCGGTGATGTCGACCTCGAAAAATACCGATGGAAAAGCCAGCAAAGAAGATAAGGAAATTTTGATTCCGGCAGTGCAAAAAGCATTTGAAAAAATGATTCCGGTTTTTGGAACATTTTCAAGTGAAGTTTTTTTTGCGAGCGACAGTTTTTTGCGGTTCAACGGTTTTTGTTTTGTCAATCGCGAACAAGCCGATACCATGATTAATCGCTACGAAGGAATCAACATTCTATTTGAGGCGGAGGCTCCGATAGTTTTGGCAACGCCAATCACAAAACTAACCGACAAGGAAGAAATTTTTAGAGAAACGCTTTACAAAGTAAATGATGTATTGCGTAGTCAGAAAGAATTTGCCGAAATGAGTAAAAATCCATTGAAATTTGAACTAAAACGCGAAAATAATGAGTTTCAAGCATTTTAATATCGCCGAAATTACGCAAATTTTGAAAGCCGAACCGTTTCCTAAAAATTTTCAAGATGCGGAAATAGCAAGTATTTGCACGGATAGTCGGAAAATTTCAACCATAGAACACACCTTGTTTTTTGCATTGAAAACTGCCAAAAACGACGGACATAAATATATCTCAAATTTGCTCGAAAAAGGTGTGAAATGCTTTGTTGTCGAACGTTTGCCGGATTTTGAAATTCCGGATAATGCCGTGTTTTTGGTTGTTGAAAACACATTGGACGCTTTGCAAAAATTAGTGATGCAACACCGTCAGAAATTTCAGATACCCATTGTCGGAATTACCGGAAGCAACGGCAAAACAATGGTTAAAGAATGGTTGTCGATTTTGCTGGAACCGTTTTACAAAGTGGTCAAAAATCCCAAAAGTTACAACAGTCAAATCGGAGTTCCGCATTCGATTTGGGACATCAACAAATCGCACGAAATTGGTATTTTTGAAGCCGGAATTTCCGAACCGAATGAGATGGAAAAATTGCAAAAAATTATCCAACCAACTATCGGAATCTTCACAAACATAGGCAGTGCACACAATGAAGGTTTTTTGAATTTGACTCAAAAAATTGCAGAAAAATTGCGATTGTTTACCAAAGTTGAACATCTCATCTATTGTGCCGATCATATCGAAATTAAAGATCGAATCAACTCTTTGGAAAGTTTTCGAGATGTGAAATTTTTTACGTGGGGACGGAAATTTCAAGATGTGGATTTGTATATTCAATCCGAAAAAGAAGTCGATGCAGGAATCTTGTTAACAGCGATTTTCAAAGGCGAAACGATTCAAATTACGATTCCGTTTCAAGATTTTGCATCGGTTGAAAACCTCACACATTGCTGGGCTTGTGCGTTGCTCTTAGGTATTCCGAATGATAAAATTGCCAAGCACATGAAAGATTTGTCGCCTCTCGAAATGCGTCTGGAATTGCAGGAAGGCATCAACCATTGTTCCGTTATCAACGACAGTTACAGCTCGGATTTTAGTTCGCTTGTGATTGCATTGGATTTTTTGGCACAACAAAAACAGCATAAAAAACATACGATTATTTTGTCGGATATGCTACAAAGCGGACGTAACGAATTGGAGTTATATCAAGAGATTGCGAAACTTTTAGAACAAAAAAAAGTCGACCGATTGATAGGAATTGGTCCTGCCATTGCACGACAAACCACTCATTTTACCATTGAAAAAGAATTTTATCCCGACACAACAACTTTTTTACAACAGTTTAATTTTTCGTCGTTGAGTCACGAAACCATTTTGCTGAAAGGTGCGAGGATATTCACATTTGAGAAGATCAACAATTTTTTGAAACAAAAATCACACGAAACGGTTTTGGAAATTAATTTGAATGCGATGCAACATAATTTGAATTATTTTCGTTCGAAAATTCAACCGACCACAAAAATTATGTCGATGGTGAAAGCGTTTTCATACGGGAGTGGAAGTTTTGAAATTTCGAATTTTTTGCAATTCAATAATGTGGAATATCTCACGGTTGCTTACGCTGATGAGGGTGTTGAACTTCGAAATTTTGGAATCACCTTGCCGATTATGGTCATGAATCCGGAAAAAATTGCCATAGAAAAAATGTTGCGATTTAATCTGGAACCGGAAATTTACAATTTCAGAACCTTGGATTTTTTGATTCAAGAACTTGCTGAAGCACCTGATATTTTAGAGGTTTACATTCATTTGAAATTAGATACCGGAATGCATCGATTGGGTTTTTTGGAAAATGATTTGCCCGAACTCATTCGAATTTTGAACACACAAAAACGTATTAAAGTCCGTTCGATTTTTTCGCACTTAGCAGGTTCGGAAGACTTGAATTTAGAGGATTTCACGCGTTCTCAAATTTCGAAATTCACTACAATGAGCGAATTTTTGATGAAAGAATTGAAGTATCCGATTTTACGACATCTCCTCAATTCGGCGGGAATATCAAGGTTTCCGGAGGCACAGTTTGATATGGTGAGAATTGGAATTGGTTTGTATGGCGTAGGATTTGATGAAAACGAACAACGGCAATTGCAAAATGTGAGTACACTAAAATCAACGATTTCACAAATCAAAACCATAGAACCAAACGAAACCGTTGGTTACAATCGCCGATTCAAAGCCGAAACTACAACAAAAATTGGTGTGATTGCCATTGGTTATGCCGATGGATTAAGTCGAAAATTAGGACACGGGCATGGCTTGGTTTGGGTCAACGGACAACAAGTTCCGATTATTGGAAACGTATGTATGGATATGTGTATGATAGATTTGACGGGCGTTTCCGCAAACGAAGGCGACGAAGTTGAAATCTTTGGAAACAAAACACAGATTCAAGATATTGCCAAAAAATGCGACACAATTCCTTACGAAATTCTGACCGGAATTTCGAGACGAGTTAAAAGAGTATACTATTTTGAGTAAAAAAATTCAATCTGATTCACAGATTTTTGATCAAACGGTTTCCGAATGCGAATGTAATTTTCTGTGAAACCATGCATCCAACCATCGTGATTATCGGCTTCCCACAAGACTTTTGAAGGATTAAGACGATGATTTTTACAAAATTCGACATACTTTTTTTCGGATAAGAGATGTAAACGATCGCTACGTTGTTTTTTGAGATCCGGAGAAACTTTTTCGGAAAAATCTTTTGCTGCTGTGTTCGGACGTTCGGAATACGGAAACACGTGTAAAAACGCCAAAGGCAACGATTCGATAAATTGAAATGTGTCTTCAAAATCAGTGTCGGATTCACCCGGAAATCCCACAATCACATCAACTGCAACAAATGCATGAGGCATTTTTTCTTTGATTTTTTGCAAACGTTCTGCAAATAATTCTCGTGAATAACGCCGTTTCATCAACTGCAAAATTTTATTCGAACCGGATTGCAACGGAATGTGAAAATGAGGCAAAAATGCTCGCGAATTAGCAGTAAAATCAATAATTTCATCTGTAATTAAATTCGGTTCAATCGATGAAATTCTAAAACGTTCGATACCTTGAATTTGGTCTAATGTTTGAATCAATTCAAAAAAAGTTTCGTTTGTAGATTTTCCGAATTCACCAATGTTTACGCCTGTTAGAACGATTTCCTTCGTATTGGTTTTTGCAATTTTTTCGACAAGTTTCACCGTATTTTTTATCGAGTCATTTCTGTTTCGTCCGCGTGCATTCGGGATTGCACAATACGTACAAAAATAATCGCAACCGTCTTGAATTTTCAAAAATGTTCGCGTGCGATCGTCGGAAGAATAAGATGGTACAAACGTTTCAACTTCGCTCAACGACTGTGCATGACCGTTCAAATAGTCCAACAATAAATGCTTATCCGCATTTCCTAACACATAATCCACACCTTCGATTTGAGCAATTTCATCGGGACTAACTTGCGAAAAACAGCCCACTACGGCGACTTTTGCATTCGGATTTTTTTTGATGGCTTGACGAATGGCTGTTCGACATTTCTTTTCTGCCAAAGAAGTAACCGTGCACGTATTTATCACATAAACATCTGCAATCGCTTTGAAATCGACCGGTTCGTAACCGTTTTCAACAAATTTTCGACTTAAATCCGACGATTCGGCGAAGTTTAATTTGCAACCTAAGGTGTGAAAAGCAACGGTTTTTTTCATAATGTGTTTACTAATTTTGAAAATTCCTCAAAAGACAAATGTTTAACATGGTGGTTGTCTGTTCCGCAAACGCTGATTTGATGCCCGTTTTGAGAAAATGTTGAAAAGACAAAACGCTTATCGGAACAATTTATTTTTGTCTCTGTCAGTTGAAACTCCACTGTTTTCAAAGGAAACGACAAACCTTGTCCGAGACATTTGACATAACTTTCTTTGAGAGTCCAAAACTTGAAAAAAGTAAGAGTAGGGATGTCCGCACGTTCGATTTGTGAAATTTCCGAATCTGTAAACACACGTTCGCAAACAATTTTTGGATACTTTTCGCGAATAAATTCCACATCAACACCGATTTCAGATTCGCTAAAACCTGCAACCACAGCGGATTTAGCGTGAGAGAGGTTGATATGTAGTTTGGTATCTTCGCGAATTTCATTTGTCGTTCCGCAACAATCCGCTAACAACGGTTTGCCGTGTTCGTTGTAAGAAAATCTTTCGATAATTCGTCCCAAACCCGCACATAGCAAGAGATACGCACACAATGATCGCACCTTATCATCACGAAATTTAAATCGCAAAACCTCATCATGTCTGAATTTCGGCAATTTTTTCAACCAACTTTCAAACACCTCATCGGTAATTTTTTCCAATTCAAAAAATGTTAAAACCATAGTCAACTTTTTTATTTTCGACCCTTTTCGGAGTTGCAAAGATACGAAAAAAAAATGACACAAGCTTGCGTAAAATAAAAAATGATATATATAACGAAAAAAAACGAAGTGTTTGCACTTCGTTTTTTTTCTTTGCAGGGACAGAGGGACTCGAACCCCCGTCTACGGTTTTGGAGACCGCCATTCTACCACTGAACTATGTCCCTTTATGGATAGGGGCGATGCATGCACCGCCCCTACATCACATTTTTATTTTTCGGATGATTAATCCAAAATTTCAGTTACTTGACCTGCTCCTACGGTACGTCCACCTTCGCGGATAGCGAATTTAAGACCTTTTGCCATAGCGATTTCTGCAATCAAATTAACTTCGATAGTCAAGTTATCTCCGGGCATAACCATTTCCACGCCTGCAGGAAGAGAAATCTCTCCGGTTACGTCAGTTGTGCGGAAATAGAACTGTGGACGATACTTGTTGTGGAACGGCGTGTGACGTCCACCTTCGTTTTTACTCAAGATATAAACCTCAGCTTTGAAATGTTTGTGCGGTTTAACCGAACCCGGTTTGGCGATAACCATACCACGACGAATTTCGTCTTTGTCGATACCACGCAACAACAAACCTGCGTTGTCACCGGCTTCACCACGGTCAAGAATTTTGCGGAACATTTCAACACCGGTTACAACCGATTTGAGTTTTTCTGCACCCATACCAATGATATCAACAGGATCGCCCGAGTTGATAACTCCGGTTTCGATACGACCTGTAGCCACAGTACCACGACCTGTAATCGAGAATACGTCTTCGATCGGCATCAAGAAATCTTTGTCAACGGCACGTTGTGGAAGTTCAATCCATGAGTCAACCGCTTCCATCAATTCCATGATTTTGTCTGACCATTGTGGTTCGAGGTTTAATCCACCCAATGCAGAACCGCGGATAACCGGTGTGTTGTCACCGTCGAATCCTTTTGCAGACAAAGCGTCGCGGATTTCCATTTCAACGAGGTCTAACAACTCAGGGTCGTCAACCAAGTCAACTTTGTTCATAAACACAACCATACGAGGTACACCCACTTGTTGAGCCAAAAGGATGTGCTCGCGAGTTTGAGGCATCGGACCGTCGGTAGCAGCAACTACGAGGATTGCTCCGTCCATTTGTGCAGCACCGGTAATCATGTTTTTAATGTAGTCGGCGTGTCCCGGACAGTCTACGTGTGCGTAGTGACGAGTTTGTGTTTCATACTCAATGTGAGCTGTGTTAATGGTAATACCACGTTCTTTTTCTTCAGGTGCGTTGTCGATAGAGTCAAATGATTTTTTCTCTGACAATCCTTTTTCCGCCAATACTCCGGTAATAGCGGCTGTTAAGGTGGTTTTACCGTGGTCAACGTGACCAATAGTTCCAATGTTTACGTGTGGTTTATCACGTTTAAAAGTTTCTTTTGCCATTTTATTTGTTTTTTAAGGTTATTATTTTGTTTTATTGTCGAGATGCACGATGCATCATTACTTTATTATATTGGTGACCGACCTGAGTCGAAGTCAGAGCTGCTGGCGAGAATTGAACTCGCGACCTCTTCCTTACCAAGGAAGTGCTCTACCCCTGAGCTACAGCAGCGGAGAGCGGAAGACGGGGCTCGAACCCGCCACCTTCGGCTTGGAAGGCCAACGCTCTACCAAATGAGCTACTTCCGCTTGTTGGTCGTGGGAGATGGTGGATTCGAACCACCGAAGGCGTCGCCAACAGATTTACAGTCTGTCCCCTTTGGCCACTCGGGTAATCTCCCAACGGTTTTTTTTTGCAAGGGCGAGGCGTGCCTTGCCCCTACATTTATCTATGAACTATCCTTTTTTTTGAGCCGATGGAGGGATTCGAACCCCCGGCCAGCTGATTACAAATCAGCTGCTCTGGCCAACTGAGCTACATCGGCATTGGTCTTTTTTTCCAAAAAGGACTGCAAAGTTACAAATAATTTTTGAATTTACCAAATTTTTGAGAAAAAATATTAGTATTTCAAAAAAAAAGTTGCATATTTCAAATATTTTTCGTACCTTTGCACTCCCAAATTGGGAAAAGAACTAAATCATTTATTAAACAAACAAACAAACAAACTATGAATCACTACGAAACCGTTTTCATTATGACTCCCGTTTTGTCTGATGATCAGATGAAGGAAGCGGTAAAAAAGTACCAGGATTTGCTGAAAAACCAAGGTGCTGAGATCATTCATGAAGAAAATTGGGGTTTGAAAAAGCTGGCTTACCCCATTCAGAAAAAAGTCAGCGGATTTTATTATCTTATGGAATTCAAAGCCGATGGAAAAGTGGTCGATACTCTCGAAACCGCCTACCGTCGCGATGAACGTATGCTCCGGTTTTTGACCGTTAAATTAGACAAATTCGCTCAAGCATACAGTGAAAAACGTAAAAACAAAAACAAATAAACAATCATGGCACACGATAAAGACCTCAAGTATCTAACACCGATTGCGGTGGATACCAAAAGAAAAAAATACTGCCGTTTCAAAAAAAGCGGCATCAAATACATCGACTATAAAGACGCAGACTTTTTGTTGAAATTTATTAACGAACAAGGTAAACTTTTGCCAAGACGCCTCACCGGTACTTCGCAAAAATATCAGAAAAAAGTGTCGCAAGCTGTGAAACGTGCACGACACCTCGGTTTGTTGCCTTATGTTGCTGACTTATTAAAATAGGAGGACCAAACAATGGAAGTGATTTTAACTCAAGATGTAGTGAAATTAGGCTACAAAGACGATATCGTTAAAGTGAAAAACGGATATGCAAACAATTTCTTGTTCCCCAAAGGAATGGCTGTTATGGCAACCGAATCCATGCGGAAAATTCATGCGGAGAATTTGAAACAACGTGCATTCAAAGAAGAAAAACTCAAGCTTGAAGCTGAAAAATTAGGCGCTACTATTTCCGCATTGACGGTTACTGTTGGTGCAAAAGCCGGTACAACAGGCAAAATCTTTGGCTCGGTGAATGCAATTCAAGTGGCAGAGGCATTGAAAGAACAACACAATTTGGATATCGACCGCAGAAAAATTTCTGTCGACGACATTAAGGAAATCGGCTCCTACAAAGCGAAAGCAAACTTGCATCGCGATGTGAAAGCTGAATTTACCGTTGAGGTTGTTGCTGAATAAATTTTCAGACTGCACACAAAAAAAAGAATGCTGAATAAAAAAAAAGGAACGCAGCAGAATAAAAAAAAGGAACGCTTTGCGTTCCTTTTTTTTTGTGGTTTCGTTGCTATTAGAACAACGACCAAGCTACGGTCAATCCTGCCATCACAATGGATACCATACTCATTAATTTGATCAGGATATTGAGTGACGGACCGGAGGTATCTTTGAACGGATCGCCAACGGTATCGCCGACAACAGCAGCTTTGTGAGCGTCTGAACCTTTTCCACCGATATTGCCTTCCTCGATGTATTTTTTAGCGTTGTCCCAAGCACCGCCTGCATTTGCCATAAAGATAGCCAACACAAAACCTGCTCCCAAACCTCCTGCTAAAAGTCCCATCACACCGGGAACACCAAATATAACACCTGTGAGAATCGGCACAGTTACTGCTAATAACGATGGAAACATCATTTCTTGTTGTGCACTTTTGGTCGAAATTTTCACACATTCAGCATAATCGGGTTTGGCTTTACCTTCCAAAATACCTTTGATTTCGCGGAATTGGCGACGAACTTCCTCTACCATTTTCTGAGCGGCACGTCCAACGGCATTCATCGTCAAACCGCAGAACAAAAACGCCATCATCGAACCGATAAAAACACCCACCAATACTTTTGGATTCATCAGCGTAACCTGAAACCAATCCATAAATTGATCAATACTTGCTCCTTTGATTTCCTCTGCACTAACGCCTTTTAACGGATGATTGCTACCAATAAAATTTCGACCGCTTTCAAGGAATTTCACAGCGTAAATTTTTAACTCCTCAATATAAGAGGCGAGAAGTGCCAATGCCGTGAGTGCTGCCGAGCCGATAGCAAAACCTTTGCCGGTGGCTGCAGTCGTGTTGCCAAGAGCATCGAGAGCATCGGTACGTTTGCGAACTTCGTCGGGCAAACCGCTCATTTGAGCGTTACCGCCGGCATTGTCGGCAATAGGACCGTAGGCATCTGTTGCCAGCGTAATACCTAAGGTTGAAAGCATTCCCACAGCAGCAATACCAATGCCGTAAAGACCTAAACTCAAATTTTTGGGAGATAAAAGGCCATCGGCAAAATCAAATTGGATCGCACAGAGAAAACTCAAAATAATCGCAGCACCAATCGTTACAACAGGAATAACGGTTGAAATCATACCTAATCCCATACCCGAAATAATCACCGTAGCCGGACCGGTCTCGCCGCTCTTTGCCACGCGTTGCGTGGGTTTGAAAGAATGCGACGTGAAATACTCCGTGCCTTGACCAATGATAATTCCGGCAATCAAACCGCACACTACGGAAAACGAAATACCCACCCAATTTTCCATACCTAATAATTTCAAGATCACAAACGCTGAAATCGCTGTTAATATCGAACTTACATTCACACCGCGATTCAACGCCGACATCAATTGTTTCATTGAAGAATCCTCTTTAGCTTTCACCAAAAATATACCGATGATGGAAAGGAAAATACCCACTGCTGCGATCAACATTGGTGCAAACACCGCTTTAAGTTGAAGCTCTGTATGCCACATAAATGCTGCTGCTCCGAGTGCTGCTGTTGCCAAAATCGAACCGCAATACGATTCGTAAAGGTCAGCACCCATACCTGCTACATCGCCTACGTTGTCACCCACGTTATCCGCGATAGTTGCGGGATTGCGAGGATCGTCCTCGGGGATACCTGCCTCTACTTTTCCAACTAAATCGGCACCGACATCGGCTGCTTTCGTGTAAATTCCACCGCCCACACGAGCAAACAAGGCTTGCGTAGATGCACCCATACCAAAGGTTAGAAGGGTAGTCGTAATAATAATAGTTTTCTCTGCTTGCGTGGCACCATCTACAAAGAAATTAAGCACCACATACCAAACCGAAATATCGAGCAAAGCCAGACCAACCACCACCAAGCCCATGACGGCTCCCGAGCGGAACGCCACTTGCAACCCGCTGTTGAGCGAACGTTGAGCTGCATTAGCCGTTCGTGCAGATGCGAAAGTAGCAGTTTTCATACCAAAGAAACCTGCCAATCCGGAGAAAAAACCTCCGGTTAAAAAGGCAAACGGTACCCAAGGATTTTGTAAATTGAAAAAAGCCATAACCGCAAAGATCACGGCTAAGACCACAAACACCCAAAACACTACTTTGTACTGTTGTTTGAGGTACGACATGGCACCTTCGCGAACGTGGCGGGCAATGGTTTTCATGGTGTCGGTGCCTTCGCTTTCAAGCATCATTTTTTTGAAAAAATAATAGGCAAAGCCTAAGGCTACTAATGCTGCGACGAAAGCGATCATCACAGGAATCGGCATAAGAGAAAAAATTTTGTGTTCCATAGTTTTTTGTTTTTTAGTTTATTGTTTTATATGTTGAATAATTTTGCAAAGATACGAAAAAAAATCCAAACCAACAATAAATTAATGGATATTTTACAAAAAACAACGGTAAATTAATAGGAAATCAGCAAAATTAACAAAAAATTTACGGAAATTTGGTTATTTCAAAAATTTTACTTATCTTTGCAAAAAATTTGTAAAAAAATAAATACAAACCAATAAAAAAAACTACTATGAAAAAACACTTTTTAACCTTAGCACTATCTCTGGTTTTCGCCGGAATTACCTACGCTCAACAAGAAGAAGAACGTTTTGAAATCAATCAGTACAATCAGATGGTTCCTACGGTTCCTCTTGAGGCAACTGCACGAGGCGGCGTTCCGGTGTTGGAAAACAAACGAAAAGGCTACAAATTTTGGTTCGACAGCCGTGTGCAAGTTGATTTTGCAAACTACCACAATCAAAAGAATGGAGCACTTAACCTTCCTGATGGAAATATAACGAGCGTTGGAGGTGTAGCCCACCCTGATGCAGAGCCCTATATGCCCGGCGGAATTTCGTTACGTCGCGTACGCTTTGCTGTCAAGGCGGAAGTCAATGAAAATTGGTATGGCGAACTTGACTTCAACATGGCAAACGGAGTGTTTGGTTTGCAAGACGCTTATATCGAGTACAACGGTTTAAGCAAATATGGATTGCAATTCAAAGCAGGTAATTTCAAAGAAGACTTTTCGATGGAATATACCACATCCTCTCGCTTTGTTACCTTTATGGAACGTCCGATGCCTCTTACAGCGTTCAACTTCACACGCCGCCTCGGCGTTCAGGCACAATGGTTGCACAGCGACAATTGGTTGCGTATGTCGGTAGGCGTTACAGGACAAGAAATAGACGCTTGGCAACTACGCGAACAAGTTGAAGAAGCCATGAAAAGAACGAACAGAGGATCCGGTCCTAATTGGACAGGAAAGGTTGTTGTGATGCCTTGGGGCGGAATGCCGGATCAAGGGCTACACTTGGGCTACAATATCCAGCATCGTAGCGGTAAATGGATCAGCGATGATGTTGTTGTGGGCAATTATGATCCTCGTGCTTGGTATGCCCTGCGTGCCGACTCTCGAAATGCAACGGCTGTAAATCGTACCAAATATCTGGACACTCGTATGCTCCCCGGTGTAAGGAGTAGCCTCTACCAAGGTTTTGAATTGGCAGGCTACAAAGATGGTTTCAGATTTGGAAGTGAATTTATCACGGCAAGTGCGATAATGGATAAAGATCTTTTCAATTTCCCGACATTTTCCGGTCCTAATGCCGAGGCTTTGGCTGAACAGTTTGCAAAAAACAAAAAATTCTACGGTTTCTATGTGCAAGCCGGTTATCTCTTGTTTGGTGGAAAGTACCGCTACGACCCCAGTCAAAGCGAATTTACACAACCTACACGCGGACAAAAATGGGGTGATCTCGAAGTATTGTTCCGTTATGACTATTTAGATTTGAACAACGGACAAAAAGATCGAAACCTGTTGCCGGGGGGAGTAGATGCCGGTAGAGCTACCGGTATGGGAGAATATCAGCAGGGCGGTTCGGGACATAACTTTACTTTTGGTCTCTCTTACTGGGTAAACAAAAACGTTAGATTTACGGTAAATTACATGATTTCTCAAAATGATGTATATTCCAACGGTGGAGCCGGAATCAGTCCGGGAGGTAGAAATGGAAGACCGATTGCGGTTGGTAAAAATGCTGCCGGACAATATACCGCAAATCCACTCGATGCGGTTATAGATCCGGGCGTGAGCTTTAATACACTTCAGATGAGATTGGAGATTGCGTTCTAAACTTACAAACACAAATCAAACAAATTATAAACAAAACACAATAAATACTATGAAAAAGATAATCCTCGCCCTTGTGGCACTCTCAGTTGTTTTCGTTGCTTGCTTAAAGAACGACCCCCCAGCTTCAACATTGTCCGTACAAGATGTTGAAATGTCCAACCCCTTACCGGGATCGGACGAAAATGTTACCATTACCGTTGTGGTAAAAGAAGTTAAGCATACCATCACTTCCGTAGTCATTGAATGGAAAAAAGACGAAATTGCTCAAACATCCATCACCATGACTGCCGGAGCTAACGACACCTACACCGGTACAATCCCCGGACAACCGGACGGAACTACAGTAACCTTTACTATCAAGGCGACCAACAGTGACGGCAAAACAGAAACCTCAGCATTAAATACCATTATGTGGGTAGACGAACTCCCGTGGTTTATGTATGTAAAACTCAACGAAGTTAGCGGTGTCGGCGGTGATCCCGATAAATTCTATGAGCTGATCAACATCGGTACTGAGCCCATCGACTTGCACAATTTTACGATTCACTACAATGCAAACGGTGCAGTCAGTGGATCTTTTCCGCCTAACGACAACCGTTTGACATGGACAGGTTGTGAAGCTCAAATAATACAGCCGGGGGAATTGCTTACTTTGCTTGGTCGTGATACACCATGTTCGTTCGGAACAGGATTGACAGCAGCCCGCATCTTGGTTATTACATTGAGTGCTCCTAACGGAACCGTTGTTGACCAATGTATCAGAACAAAGGATCAAGGCGAATACACCATAACCGATAAATCCTACTCACGTATCCCCGATGGAACAGGTACATTCTATTTCACCACTCCCTCGCCCAATGTGATGAATGGCAATGATGCCACGGGATTGACGGAAGTGCCGAGTACGCCGTAATCCATAATTCACAACAAACTTAACGTGTAATTCAAAAAAAAGTTGTATCTTTGCAAAAAAATCAAAAACAATGGAAACATTAGACATCATACGTAATGTAAACCGATTGCCTTTGCCACAACAAATGTGGGTTGCAGAGCGTATCATACATTCGATACGACAACAACAGCAACCTTCAATGGAAATGGCAGCAGAACGCTTGAAATCAGACTACACAACCGATGAAAATTTAACAGCATTTACGCAACTTGACAGCGAGGACTTCTATGAAACAAGGTGAAATATGGCTGATAAATTTAGATCCTACGATCGGTGCTGAGATGAAAAAAACTCGTCCGGCAGTGATTGTTAATGATGATCAACTTGGCAAATTGCCGTTGAGAGTCATCGTTCCGATTACCGACTGGAAAGAACATTACAGCACGGCTTCGTGGATGGTAGCAATTAATCCGTCCGCTCAAAATGGACTTACCAAAAAATCATCGGCGGATTGTTTTCAAATACGTTCGGTATCGAAAGATCGTCTAATAAAGCAAATTGGGAGTATCACATCTTACGAAACCCTCCAAATACAAGAAGGCATTGCAAGGATTGTAAGTTTGATATAAATTACCCCTCCGGCACGGCTTGCAATCCGTGCAAACCAAACAACTAAACAACCCAAAAAAATATAAACAATCAAAACAATCAAACTATGAAAAAAACAAACATTTTCAAAACACTCGTCGCGATAGTGATGGTGTTTTTTATGAGCATTTCGATGTTCGCTCAAGCACCGATAAGTGCGTACGTTCCTGCAGGTGCAGGTTCTGGGGTTAGTGGCAATGATGTTACAATTCCGAGTACCGTAACAGGTATTGACTTTATCTTTAGAGCAACGGGAAACGGTAACAATGTTACAGACTGGACAGGTTGCTCTTTTATTGTACGTCGTATCCAATTCAATGGATCAATCGGCTTAATCATTAAACTTGGAAGTACGTCCGCAAGCAAAATTACGATCATTGGAAACTCATCAGGTTCAGGCTTTCGAGCCATCACATCTGTTACTGCAAGCAGTACGGTAGATGGCACGTACACTGCTGTTACAGGTGCAACTGTTGGCGATATGACGTTTTATGGTACCGGTACTGAACCCGATTCAAATGTAGGCTGCTGGTCTTGGACGGTTGATGATTTAGATCTTGCCGAAGGCACTTTTGTTAAATTTGTTTTTAATAATAACGTTAATCTTGGTGGTGTTGAAATCACTCCGACTTCAGGTGGCGGAGATCCGGTTGACTACAGCAAATTAGTGGTAAACGAAGTTAGCGGCGAACACAAATATGTTGAGATCTACAACTCGGGCACGGTTTCTATTCCTTTGGAAGGCGTGAGACTTCAAAGAAATGACGGACCTACAGGCGGTAGCGAAAGACTTCACGTAGCGGGCGATGTAATTCCTGCCGGAGCGTATCGCCTCTACTTGTTCAACAGTTTTACTCCTACTGGCAGTGCTGCCTATAGTGGCACTTCAACGCTTGTTGATAAAGTAACCGGACTAGATACCTATCCTGAATTTGTCGGATGGAGCGTTAGTTCTGGCATATCCGATCAGCAAATTCTGAAAATAGCCCTCGTTGATCCGGATGGTGCTGAGATTAGCACGTTTATTCGTGGAGATGCTCCACTTCCCGCTTGGGGCGGAGATGCTGCACGGGTTCGCACTCACAGTTATTCTCGTATGACAGATGGTACTTGGGCTTATGCCGTTCCTACACCGGGAGCCGAAAATGGAGCAAAAGTAAGCGATATCGTAGATCCGGGTTATTTGACAGAGACACCTGCTGATGCAGTTGGCTTAGTCATCGAAAGTGCCACAGCTGCTGAAACCAATCCGGTATTTGACGAGGACGTTATCATCACCGCTGTAGTAACAGACGATGTAAACGAGGTTGAAACAGTAGTTATCGAATGGAAAATAGGTGCTGTTGACCAAACACCTATCCCTATGGAGGCAGGCGTGGGAGCCTTGACAAGCACTTATACTGCTGATATTCCCGGACAAGCTGAAGGTGTGACGGTAACATGGAAAGTTACAGCAACCAACGACGACGGTGATGAGGTTTCGTCAGACGAAGGAACCATCATCTGGAGAAGCTCTTTAGACCCCATCGTTGCAGGAGATCCTGATGCCCTTGCAGGCAAACTGCTGATTTGGCAGGCTTTCGGCACAGGCTCAGGTGGAGGTGCCGGTGTGAACCGCTCTTTCTTGGAGTTGTACAACACAACCGAAAACGCCATAGATTTGGCAGGCATCACGCTGTTTTATGCTGATGGAACCGATATGTCTAACAACGTAAGCACGGAAGATGGCGAATGGAAAGCCATTTCGTTGACCGGAACCTTGCCGGGAGGAACTTCTTTCCTTGTTTTAGGTCCTGTACGTGGCTCAAGTTCGCGCCTCAACATAGATGCGAATTACGGAGATATTAACGATGATGATTTTGTGTTGAGCAACAGAGCGTTCAAGGCAGCCCTTATACGCAATGCAAACGCTGATTTAATCGCCCAAAATCCGTTTGATATGGATGGCAATGGTGCGGTAGCAGAGGGTTATATCGATATGCTTGGCTCAGCGAATTCGTTCTCTGACAATGGTAATAATCGCGATAGAATCAACGGTTACGAGATGGCTCCATCACGTAATTCAGGATCAGAGGCTGTTCGACGCGGCTCTCTTGTGGATACCGATAACAATAGCGTGGATTTTGTGAGTACACGTTATGCCTCAGGCACAGGCGGTATTACCGATGTTGAAATGGAATTGTTCAGACCTAAAAATATGACGTTTGGTGCATGGAATCCGCTTGGCGATCCGGCATCAGTACAACCGCTTTTGAATGGAGGACTAATCGCTGTCTATCCAAATCCTGTGGAGAATGAACTTACCGTAGAAATCGAAAACCCAACGCAGAACACCATCTATCGGATTTTCGACCTTAGCGGAAAACAACTCAAAACCGGCAGACTGAACGCCGTTACAACCCAAATCCCAATGGGCGATCTCAGCGAGGGCATGTATGTTCTCAGCATTGAGCAGAACGGGCAAGTCGTGCAGTCGTTGCGAGTGGTAAAACAATAATGCTTAATCAAGGGGGTAGTGTTTCTGCCCCCTTTTTTTTCAAAATGGATATTTGTATTTTTCAAAAAAAAATTGTATCTTTGTAAAAAAAACTAAATGCCCAAGATTCTCACACATCTAAGTTGGATATTCTTTGTTTACAGTGAAAACGAAAGAGCACATCTACACATCTACAGAAAAGGAAAGCAGCAGAGCCGATCGGCGGAAATCTTTTTAGAAAAAAATGGGAAAAGAGAATTGGAATGGGCGTCTTATGGCGACTATAAAAAAGAGATTGCACAGATAGAAAAAATAATTAATGAAAATTACGATGTGCTTATTCAGTCAGTGAAGAAGTCAATGTCCGGCATAAAAGTTAAAACCATAAAAAAATAATATCATGGAAGGATTTTTTAGAATAAAACCGACAATCAAAAAATTAGGTTTCGAGCAACGCGGAAAAATGTCCATTTACTTGCACGATGGGCGAACAGTCATTGTGCCTGTTGCCTCTTTTCCCAGCATAAAGAAACTTAAAGAACCTGACAGAAAGCACTATCAAATTATTGACAAAGAACTTTTTACATTTGATAAAACCAACGAAATTTTTCATGTCGAACAAGTGCTGGGTAAGGAAAATTGCTATTCCTACCAGTTCTGATTTTATTTGTAGAAAAACAAATTGTATCTTTGTAAAAAATGATGAATAAGAACGATATAAAACTCAGAAAAAGCCTGTTTTGGGATGTGGATATTGAACAATTAGATATCGACAAGTATCCGGCTTATGTATTGCAACGAGTTTTGGAATATGGAAAATGGGAAGAATGGGTACAATTCCGTTCGTATTATCCCATGGAATTGATAAGAGAAACGGCTATGAACCTGCGAACACTTCGTCCGGAAGTTCTTAGTTATATCGCTCTTTACACAGATACAAATATAGAAGACTATCGATGTTACAAATTAGCACAATTACACCCGACACTTTGGAACTCTTGAAAAAGTTGCAAAGTATGCCTGAATTGGCAGAAACACGGCTTGTCGGAGGCACTGCCTTGGCTTTGCTTTTGGGACATCGTTTGTCAATTGATTTAGATTTATTCGGAAAAATTGACCAAGAAGTTACAACGAGAGCATTACAAGAGCAAAATTTTAAGAATTTTGAGATACTGTCTGAAAGCAAAGCTATCAAACACTACATGATCAATGATGTTAAAGTTGATATTGTAAAATACGATTATTATTCGTGGTTGGAAGAAATGATAGTTGAGAATGGAATCAGACTTGCGGGATTGAAAGATATTGCTGCAATGAAAATAGGAGCAATTACCAATCGTGGTAGCAGAAAAGACTTTATAGACTTGTTTTTCCTTTTGAAACAGTTTAACATGAAAGAAATTCTTGAGTTTTATCAGACGAAATATCCGGATCATAGCATACGGGCTACAATCCAAAGTCTAAGTTATTTTATCGATGCTGAAAAAGAGGATATGCCCAAAATGCTTATCCCCGTAACATGGAACGAAATGAAAAAACAAATTATTGACGAAGTAAAAAAACTATAAAAAAACAATCAAAAACAATCAAAACAAAACAAAAACAAAACAATCATCATGAGTGAACTAAAAATCGGAGAAATCTCCAAACCCAGATTCGAGTTCCGTTCCTTTGGACAGAACTTCAACAACGCGTGGAAACGTATGTCACGCCTATCCGTACCTGTACCCGAAAAAGTGTGGGAAAGACAGAGCGACGAAGTCTACATCATCAGTCGTACCAACGACATCAACAACACCAAAATCCGTGACGGAAAGATGGACATCAAGACCTACGTGCAAACCGTAGACGGTCTCGAACAGTGGAACCCGCTAATGAAAGGCGAATTCCCAATAGCGAAAGAAGTGTTGGAAAACGACGTGTTTCCTGCGTTTCAGGTGGAAATGCCGAAACTGGACAAACCAACGTATACCTACGACGAGTTTATGACCATGATCAAAGCTAATAAAGATTTGGCAGCGGTAAACGTACATAAACAACGTTTCGGATTTATGGTCAACAACACCATCTGCGAAGTGGGTTATGTGCTTATCAACGGTGCACGTGTAACGACCATCAACAGCGAATCTACCGAAATCGAAGACATCAAAAAAACCATCACTGATTGCCAGCTCGAGGGCGTGGAGAATATCAATTATCTCCAAGTTATCAAACGAGTGATTGGGATGAGTGATAAACCTTTAGCAAATTAAATTTGGTACACGGTGAACGGTGCAGGGTAAACGGTGGGCTTGTGGCGAAGCACCGTGTACCTTTTACCGTGTACCGTGTACCGTAAAAAAAAAGTTATGGCACAAGAAATAGAAAGAAAATTCCTCGTAAAAAACGAGAATTTCAAAACAGAAACATTCAAACAAACCCGCATCACGCAGGGTTATTTATCGTCTGTTCCGGAGCGTACTGTACGCATTCGTGTGAAAGGCGAAAAAGGTTTTATTACCATCAAAGGTATTGGTAACGATAGCGGTGCAAGCCGTTTCGAGTGGGAAAAAGAAATTCCTGCAAGCGAAGTGATGGACTTGATGAAAATCGCCGAACCCGGCGTGATCGACAAGACTCGCTATCAAGTGAAAAAAGGAAATCATACGTATGAAGTCGACGAATTTTACGGCGAAAATCAAGGTTTGACCGTTGCCGAAATCGAACTTCAAAGTGAAGACGAATCCTTTGAAAAGCCCGAATGGCTTGGCGAAGAAGTAACCGGAGATGTGAAGTATTACAACTCAATGTTAATGAAAAATCCGTATACGAAATGGTAGACTGTAAAAAAATCGACGTGCTCGACATGAACAACTACAAAATCGAGCGTATGCCAACCCGTCCAAGATCAAGTTTGGAAACTTGGATGATGAGAATCGGTGCACCTTTGGCAGCAATCGCCTTTGTGTGGATTTATTGGTTTGCAAGCATTCCGTTTTTGGATACATTCGATGTAACTGCCCTCACCGGAGATGCAATCAAACGCTTTGAAACGCTTGGAGAAAGCGGGTTTTCACGAATCAACTATGCGATGTTGGCGATATTTGTGGCATCGGTAATTCTGTGGATTACGGAAGCCGTGCCGTCGTATCTCACCTCGTTATTCGTGATTTTAGCGATTGTTCTCACAGGCGTTACCACAGAACGAGCCGCTTATGCCAATCTCGGACACCCGGTGATGTGGCTCAATTTACTCTCGTTCGTTTTGGCGAGTATGCTCGTGAAAACACAAGTTGCCAAACGTTTTGCGTTGTGGTTCGTGGTGCATTTCGGCAAGAATGCAACTTGGATATTTTTCAGTTTCATCGTGATTAACGTTGTGCTTTCGGCATTCATTTCCGCAACCACAGCCAAAGCAGCGATTTTGTTGCCGATTTTCATGGTGATTGCAGCGATTTACGGTTCGACAGGAGGCGAAAATCGTAACAATTTCGGACGAAATATCGTGTTGCAAAACTTGTTTCAAATCAACATGACCGCCGGAGGATTTATGACCGGTTCGGGTGCCAATCTTTTGGCGGCTGCAATGATCATCGGAGCAGGCGGTTTGTTTGGCTATCAACAGTGGTTTGTGGTGGCATTTCCGATGTGCTTGCTTTTGGTTATCATCGGTTGGATTGTCGGAACAAAAATTTATTTTCCACTGAAAAAAGGGGAGTCTGTTCCGCAAATTCAAGGCGGAATGCAACGTTTGAAAGAAGAGTTGCACAAACTCGGCACGATGAAATTTGTGGAATACAAAGCTGTCGCGATTTTCGTTGGCGTGTTGTTTATGTGGACCACCAAAGGTTCGTTTCACAACATTAGCGAAACCGCTGTAGCCTTTATTGGTGCTGTGATTGCACTCACGCCGGGCATCGGAATTGTGAAGTGGAACGATGTAGACGTGCCTTGGCATTTACTGCTTTTCTCGGCAGGTGCTTACACACTCGGATCGGGTTTAGATAGCACGAATCTCGCAGGAACCATGATAGACACGCTGTTCACACGTTGGGGACTTACCGACGACACACCGTTTTGGATCTTGTTTACCATCATCACCGGAGCGATGCTGTTCAGTGCGTTAATTTTCCAATCGAAAACCATGCGTTGCTTGATTTTTATACCGATTGCCATTGGTATAGCACAGCGATTCGGGTTCCCGATTGTGAGCTTGGCAGTGCCTGTGGCGTTGTTGATCGAACACGTTTACGTGTTGCCGTTCAACAGCAAGCCCGCCGTATTGCTCTACGGAACCAACCATTACAGTTGGGCAGACACATTCAAATTCGGTTTCACCATGATGATAATCGCATGGATTGTGTTGTTCATCTGGGGACAAACCGTAATGAAATGGCTTGGATATTTGCCGAATGGCGTATTTTATTAAAATAGAAATAACATGAAAGAATATATAGATTCCTTACCGCAAGATTTTATCAACTTCTTTTTAGTAACCGTATTTTCGTTACTAATCGGGTTGTCGCAACGCCGAATTAATTTACAAAGTAACAGTAAAAAGTTTTTTGGATCCGACCGAACGTTTACGCTCATCGGGATTTTAGGATTTATTCTGTACATCTTAGAACCGCAATGTATGTCGCTGTACGCCGGAGGAGGTTTGATTTTGGGCGTTATTTTGACCGCAAATTATGCTCTCAAAATGTATCATTTCAAACGCTACGGCATCACTGCAATTATCACGGCATTCCTCACGTATTGTATGGCACCGCTCGTGATTACGCAACCTATGTGGCTTTCGCTGTTGGTGGTGGTGATCATTTTGTTGATTACCGAAATGAAAGAAACATTTATCAATTTCGCCAAAAGACTCAATAATGACGAATTTGTAACGTTAGCCAAATTTATTCTGATCGTTGGAATTATTTTACCGATGCTTCCGGATACGCCGATTGTAGAGGGTATTTCGCTCACACCGTACAAAATTTGGTTGGCAACAGTGGTCATCTCAATCATTTCATATTCGTCGTATTTGTTGAATAAATTTGTATTTCCGAAGTCGGGTATTATGCTTTCGGGCATACTGGGCGGGATATACAGCAGCACGGCAACCGTTGTGATTTTAGCCAAAAAATGTAAAACAGCCGGCGAACAAGATGTGAAAGAATACGCAGCAGCAGTGATTGCGGCGATTTGTATGATGTATGTGCGTGTGCTGGTAATTGTGGCGATTTTTAATCAAGTATTGTTTGCCAAAATGTTGGTATACTTCTTGATTATGATTGCGGTTTGTGGCAGTATTTCAGCGTTTCTGCACTTTTATCAACGAAAGCGAGAAGAGATCATCTATCACGAAGAAACCAAAGTGGATGAAAACCCTCTGGAATTCAGAGTGGCGTTGATTTTCGCTTTGTTGTTTATAGTGTTTACGATTGCGACCAAATATACGATCGAATATTTCGGAACGATGGGGTTGAATGTATTGTCGGTACTGTCCGGAATTGGAGATATTACGCCGTTTTTGCTCACGCTTTTCGATGGCAAATATGATGTAACCAACACCATGATCGGGCTTGCTACATTTCAAGCCATCATCAGCAGTAATGCGTTGAAATTGGCTTATGGTATCGGATTTTCAGGCAATCGCAAAGGTTTCTCACGTGCACTGACATGGGCACTTTGCATTATTGTTGGAGTCAATATCTTGTTGCTGTTTTTTATGTAGTGAACCGATTAATCGGTAGATTATTTGCCCCAAATCGGCGTTGGATAAACACCCTTTTCGGTTAAATCCGCCAAACGTTGTTTGGTATTGGAAACATCCTCTTGGTAAGTGATACCAAACCATTCGGCGTTTGAAGCAAGCACATCGCAATGCGACCCTTGCTGCATCAGCAACGACGCCAATGTAGGAATATAATATTCGGATTTCAATTCTTTGGAATGCTCTTTCAAAAAATCGTAAAAACCTTGTTCCAAAATTTCAAAATGCGATTTTTGAAATCCCCAAAAATTCATGGAAACTATTGTATTTTCAGGTAGTTCGTTAGTTTCTGCTTCATCAATATAGACGATTTTTTCGTTGAGATGTTGAATAGAAACACGTTCTGTAATACTTTTCAAACGTTGTTTTTCGTCTAATTCGCAAACGCCACGCGACACGGTTCCGTAGTCGGAAAGCGTTTGATTCAGAGCATAACCGACCATACAAAAATCGTTGGTGTTTTCGATGGTTTTGAAATAATTAACGATATCCAAAAACGCCTCTTTTCCGTAAAAATCATCACCATTAATCACAACAAAAGAACCTTCAACAGCGTCTTTTGCCATGAGCACAGCATGTCCGGTGCCCCATGGTTTCTGACGTTCCGGCAAATACTCAAAATTTTTGGGAATTTTGTACAACTCCTGATCGACAAATTCAAATTTGATTTTATCGCCATATTTTTCGGTAAATGTTTTTGCAAAATGTTCATGTGTAGCCTCACGAATCACAAGGACAATTTTGCTGAAACCCGCACGAATAGCGTCGTAGATAGAATAATCAATAAGGGTTTCTCCGGAAGGTCCAAGTCCTTCAATTTGTTTCAAACTTCCAAAACGGCTTGCCATTCCGGCAGCTAAAATTACTAAAGTCATGGTATAAAAAAGATATTTAATTTTAATTTCAACCCTGCAAAGATACAAAATTTTTTCGTATCTTTGCAATCTCCTTTCAAAAAAAAAGAATGCGACTACTGATTTTTGGTATATTAATGTTTTCTGTTCACGTTGCAATTGCTCAATATGCAATCAGAGGTAAAGTTGTCGACGAAAGAACCAAAGAACCGTTGGCGTTTGTCAATATCCGAATCAACGACAACCCTCGATTGGGCGTAACCACAGACATTGACGGAAATTTCAGGTATGAATCCGCAACACCTGTAAAAACATTATTGTTCAGTTATGTCGGTTACGAAAGAAAACAAATTGCAATGGATTCTGTGAACAATCCGAACCGAATGCAAATAAGTTTGAGTCAAACGAATTTGAATTTGCAAAGCGTTACCATCGTTGCCGGAGAAAATCCTGCAGACCGCATTATTCGGAGTGTTTCAGCGAATCGAAAAATCAATAATCCCGAAAATGTCAGATCGTTTACCTACCAATCTCACAATAAAATTATTGCTGATTTTGTTACTAATGATACGCCAACAAAAGGCGACAGTATTCAAAACCGGATCAGAGAAAGTTTTCGTGGCGGCTATTTTTTCCTTACGGAAACCACTACCGAACGCAAATATCGTTATCCGAATCGAAGTCAGGAAACGATTTTGAGTACGAGAACAGCAGGTTTTCAAAACTTCACACTTCCGTTTTTAGCAACCGATTTTCAGCCGTTTTCGTTTTATGGCGACCATTTTCAAATCTTGGATATTAAATATCTGAATCCCATCAGTCGTGGTAGCACCAATCATTATTTTTTCAATATCGAAGATACGATTTTTCAAAATCGAGATACGGTTTTTGTGATTTCGTTTCGTCCCAAACGGGGCAGAAACATTGATGGTTTGAAAGGTGTATTACAAATCAACACAAATAAATATGCCGTGCAAAATGTGATTGCCGAACCGGCAGAACCGGGATTGCTTAATATGAAAATTCAACAACAATACGTGTTTTTGAACGATACACAATGGTTTCCCGAACAACTTAATTTTGAAATTTCGTTTGGTCAAATACAAGCGACTGTTGACAGCAGCAAAGATGCGGCGGCACTTTTGATGCGAGGAAGAAGTTACATAGACAACGTTGAACTTTTCCCCGATTTGAGTAGAAGCAGTTTTTCGATTGACCAAATTATTTTAGATGCGATGGCAAATTTTCAAGACAGCACATTTTGGAATCAACGGCGGATTGCTCCCTTAGATTCTATGGAAATGGCGACCTATCAATTTTTGGACAGCATCGGCGAAGTGTACGATTTCGACAGGTTTACAACCTTTTTCGAAAAATTTATACAAGGCAAAATTCCGGTCAAAGGTTTCGATATCGATTTCTCGAAAACGTTTGTTATGAATGAATTTGAGGGATGGCGACCGGGCATTGGTCTGATGACGAATGAAAGAATTTCCAAACATTTTTCGGTGGGCGGATTTTTTGGGTATGGTATTAGAGATAAGCTGTGGAAATACGGCGGAGAGGGCGTTTGGACTATCAACCGAATACATGAAATAGATTTGCGTGTGAGCTACCAAAACACCCTTCGGGAAACCGGTCGAACAGCACTGTACACGGGGCATAACAGCGTTTACGATTTCAGAAATTATACGGCTTCGCAGATGGATCAAATCGAGGAAAAGGCGGTGGGATTTGGATTTCGAGCGTTTCGATATGCCAAATTTAATATCGTATTGAATCAAACTCTGGTTAATCCGTTGTACGATTATGCCTTTCAATCCGGCACGTTCAGCGATTCGACCAATTACCAATACTCAAGTTTGAATGTCGGATTGCGATATGCTTTCGGCGAACGATTTGCCCGAACGTCCACACAGCGGGTAAGTCTGGGGACACGTTTCCCGATCATTCATCTGAATTATAGTCGAGGGATAGACGGATTTTTGGATGGCGAATTAGACTTTAACAAGATTGAAATTCGAGTGGATAAATCGTTTACGTGGAAAATTTTAGGCGAGTCGAAAATTCGTGTGGATGCGGGTATGGCAGATCGCTCTTTGCCTTATGGATTGCTGTATACAGGCGAAGGAAGTTTTGACAAAAGATGGATGATTTTTGTGCCGAATTATTTTCAAACGATGAAAAAATATGAATTTTTATCCGACCAATATGCACACCTGTTTTTTTCGCATAATTTCGGTTCTCTTTTCCTTCGGATTAAAAAATTTCAACCGCATTTCACGATACATCACAATATGGGGTGGGGGAGACTGTCGCACCCCGAATATCAGCAAGACATAGCATTCCAAACCAAAGAAAAAGGTTTTTATGAATCGGGATTCCAAATCGATCAAATTCTCAAATTAAATTATTTCGGAGCCATGTACGCCGGCTTTGGTGCAGGTGTTTACTATCGCTACGGTGCTTATGCTTACGATAGGGTAGAGGATAATTTTATGTTTAAGTTTTCGTTTACGTTTTCCACGAAATAAAGTCTGAAAAACTTTCCTTGCTATTTTCAAAATTTTTTGTATCTTTGTCGAAAAAAAAAAGATTTATGTCCGACTTTCAAAATCAAATTCGTCAAGGTATTCCCGACAGTTTGCCGTCTCCGCAAACGTATGATACAAGCGTGAATCACGCACCCAAACGTAAAGATATTTTAACTGCCGATGAAAAAAAATTAGCACTTCGCAATGCGTTACGCTATTTCGATCCGAAACATCATGCCGAACTTTTGCCTGAATTCAAGCAAGAGTTGGAAACATACGGCAGAATTTATATGTATCGTTTTCGTCCGACTTACAAAATGTATGCTCGTCCGATTGATGAATACCCTGCGAAATCCAAGCAGGCTGCGGCAATCATGCTGATGATCCAAAATAATTTGGATTATGCTGTGGCACAACATCCGCACGAACTCATCACGTATGGCGGGAATGGTGCGGTTTTCCAAAATTGGGCACAGTATTTGCTCACGATGAAATACCTTTCGGAAATGTCCGATGAGCAAACGTTGGTCATGTATAGCGGGCATCCGATGGGCTTGTTCCCGTCTCACAAAGACGCACCACGCGTAGTGGTTACGAACGGTATGATGATTCCGAATTACTCCAAACCCGACGATTGGGAACGTTTCAACGCACTCGGCGTAACGCAATACGGACAAATGACGGCGGGTTCATACATGTACATCGGACCACAGGGAATCGTGCATGGGACAACGATTACGGTGATGAATGCGATGCGAAAACTACAGCAAATGACTGCGACAAGTGGCAACGTAAGGGCGAGGCATGCCTCGCCCCTACAACAAACCCCATTATTCGTTACATCGGGATTGGGTGGTATGTCCGGTGCACAACCTAAGGCGGGAAACATTGCAGGTTGTGTTTCGATTACGGCAGAAATTAATCCGAAGGCCACGCACACGCGTCATTCGCAAGGTTGGGTAGATGAGGTTCATGACGATTTGGACAAACTTTTTTCACGTGTGAAAGAGGTGCAAAATCAAAACGGTGTTCGCTCGTTTGCGTATCAAGGTAATGTCGTGGATTTATGGGAATATTGTGCGAAAAATAACATTAAAGTGGATATGGGTTCCGACCAAACTTCGCTGCACAATCCTTGGGCGGGCGGTTATTATCCGATTGGATTAACGTTTGAGGAATCCAATAAAATGATGGCAGAACAACCGGAATTGTTCAAGCAAAAAGTTCAGGAAACCTTGAAAAGACACGTGAATGCCGTAAACACTTGCGTAAAAAACGGCACCTATTTTTTCGATTATGGTAATGCATTTTTGTTGGAATCAAGTCGTGCGGGTGCAGATATTTTGAACGAAAAAGGGAATTTCAAATATCCGTCTTATGTGCAAGATATTATGGGACCGATGTGTTTCGACTACGGGTTCGGACCGTTCCGTTGGGTGTGCACTTCGGGCAAACCGGAGGATTTAGATATTTCGGATCAAATTGCGATGGACGTTTTGGCAGAAATGTCCGAAAAATCGCCTGTGGAAATCCAACAACAAATGCAAGATAATATCCGTTGGATTTGCGGAGCGAAAGAAAATAAATTGGTTGTCGGTTCTCAAGCCCGCATTCTGTATGCCGATGCGGAGGGTCGCATGAAAATTGCGGAAGCGTTTAATCAGGCGATTGAAGTCGGAGCAATTTCCGCACCGATTGTTTTAGGTCGCGATCATCACGATGTTTCGGGAACGGATTCGCCGTTCAGAGAGACTTCGAATATCTACGATGGGTCGAGCTTTACAGCGGATATGGCGATTCACAATGTGATTGGCGATTCGTTTCGAGGTGCGACTTGGGTGAGCATTCACAACGGCGGTGGCGTAGGTTGGGGCGAGGTCATCAACGGCGGGTTTGGTATGGTTTTAGATGGTTCTGCTGATGCCGAACGCAGACTAAAATCCATGTTGTTTTGGGACGTGAACAACGGTATTTCGAGACGTTCGTGGGCACGCAATCCCGGTGCGATTTTTGCCATCAAACGAGCGATGAACATAGAACCCAATTTGAAAATTACCTTGCCGAATATAGTAGATGATGCACTTTTGGAGAGGTTCTGAACTCAAACTTTTTTGGGTCTCCAAAAAGTAATAAAAAACGTATTTTTTCCCGCTATTTCAAAAATTTTTCGTATCTTTGCAAAAATTTTAACCAAAAACCAATTATGAAATAAACGAAAATATAAATAAACAATAGCGATTTGCTAATTCTTGCTATCGAAAATTACGAACTTTCAAACTCACAAGAATAAGTGGACGCCTGCAATTGCGGGCTTATCTTATTTGTGAGTTGGGTTTCGTAATACCTTGATAGCGGATTTGAAAGTCCGCTTTTTTTATTGCCCTAAATCATAAATCATAAAACATAAACCATAAAATACCTATGAAAAAAATCACCCTAACCTTAATCCTTGTCGCAAGTTTTGCAACCCAAAGTTTTGCGTATTGTCCTATTCCGCAATGGTGTCCTGACGCCCCTTTGCATCAAATTCTCTGCCCTGGCGAGTCAATAGATGATATCGTATTTCCTTCGGTAATAGCTAAAACCCTGATCGTCACTTGGTGGACGAACGAGACACGCATCCATTCTTTTGAAAATCCTCCTCCGGGCATCACGGTTTCGGGCGACGCCTCGACTCCGCTCGGCGACCGGGAATACGCGTTTCCTGTTTCCATTAAAGGAGCACCAACAAATGCCGGCACCTACCACTATACCGTGAGCAATACCTGCGGCGTAGAGTTACTACACGGCAGCATCACTTTGGCACCACCAATACCTGCCACACCCGGAACCATAGCGTTTAGCAACAATCCTGTTTGCACGGGAGCTGAGTTTACAGCGAGCATTGCTGCTGTGAGCGGTGCAGCGACCTATAATTGGACTGTTCCGGGAAGTATGACCCACGACGGCAGCGATGGCACCACCATCGACATTACCAATGCAGGCACTACAACAGGCAGTTTGGCTATTTCGGTAACGGCAAGCAACGCTTGTGGCACAAGTGCTCCAAGCACGCAAAATATCACCGTTAACGCAGCACCTACTATCGGCAACGTTACTCCCACAGGCGACCAAACCACAACGCAAAACGTCGCCTTTGCATCTACGCTCACCGTCAGTCCGCTACCCGCAGGCACTCCAACGCCTACTATTCAGTGGTATTCGAGCACATCGGCGAGCAGTGCAGCAGGAACAAGCGGCACAGCCGTGAGCGGAGCCACAGGCAACACTTTCGATCCGCCAAATGATGTTGTAAACACCGACGGTGTATTCTACTATGCAGTAGCAACCAACTCTTGTGGAACGGCAACAACGGCTAATACCAGCGGAAAGCATATTGTGACCATGCCGCCACCACGCGGCTGCGATTTTGTGAATAGAGACAGTGCAAGAATCCTTTCGGGAGGTCCCGTAACAGATACTGTATGGACTATTCCGGCTCGTGCAGGTGTGGCATCGCAGACCTGGTCGGATTTGGTTGTTTCGCCGCAATGCAACAAAACTGCCTATAACGGTGGATCATCTAGCAACTTTATTTCGGATTGTAGAAACAACTCTACGCTTGTTGGTGCTACCAATGCGTTTCCGGGGCATTACTTTTCGTGGTGTGCGGTGATGCAGTATGCGGATATTCTTTGTCCGGGTGATTGGCGAGTGCCAACAGCTGAGGATTTTCAAAATTTGTTTACGCTCATGGGTGGCACCACCAGTCGCAATCCATCCACAGTAATCGACGGTCAATCTTACACTTCCGGCACCAATGCAGCTAATACTGCAGCAACCCACGTTCCTCGTGGCGGAACCTGGGGGGGCTCCCGCTTTACTGCGAGCGCGAGCTTTCTGACGGATGAGCGTTCGAGCTACTGGTCGTCCTCAGAGCAGAGCATCGCGAATGGGTTCGTCCTGACCTACGCTGGGTTGAGTCTCGTCCCGTACCACTACAACCCTAAGAATAACGGGTTCGCCCTGCGGTGTGTGAGGGATGTGCCATAGTGGATAGTGATTAGTGAATAGTGATTAGTAGGGGCGAGGCATGCGTCGCCCGATAGTGATTAGTGATTAGTGAATAGCGAAACGTCATTGCGAGGGCAACGCCCGAAGCAATCCACAATAGCAAATAGATTGCTTCGCCACTGCGTGGCTCGCAATGACGGTAAATCGTAAATCCGTAAATTGTAAATTGAATT
>WRKV01000002.1 GCA_009777915.1 Bacteroidales bacterium
GGCACGAAAATTGGCTCACAATTTGAAATTGGATTTCACAGGTACTATTGGCATTGTAGTTGCTGCAAAGCAGAAAGGTATCATTAGTAGCATAAAGCCCATTTTGCAAAAAATAAAAGAGACCAATTTCCGCATCTCTGCTGATTTGGAACTTCAAGCATTATTACAAGCGAACGAGTGAAACACACCTGTTCTTAACTTGTGGCTTGGCGCAATGGTAACGGTATTGCGAAGAACAACAAACGCAAAAAGCAGTATCATGAAAGCCTTAAAAATACTATTCGTCATACACGCAGCAGTGACTTTAGCAGCAGCGATTGCACTCGTTGTTGCTCCGGCATGGATACCCGGAATGATAAATATGGAGATAAGCAGAGAGCAATATCTGTTGAGTTATTTTTTGGGAGCAGCGGAGTTTGCGATTGCATTTTTATCTTTCCAAAGCAGGAACATTACTGACCAATATGCTTTGAAAAACATTGTTGTCACATTCATTATTTTCCATGCTGTTACGGGACTACTTTTGCCGTTTGGGGCGTTTGATGGTATAAATATGGGTATAATAATCGGCAACATTATACTTAGGGTTGTTATATCGGTCTTGTTCTATTTTTTGGGGATCCGTATGGTAAAAACCAATACAAAATAATCACCATGAAAACCGAATTCCAAAAATTAGAGGAGTTGAGAGCGAGGATAAAGGACAGGAAGTAAATACCGGCACGCAACCAACCTCTACTTCATTAATTCTTGAATTTTTTCAACGGTGGGAAGGTCTCGCCATGCCCACTTTTTCACAACAACTCCATCGTGAAGGAGAATCAAGCCCGGATTCGAACGAACAATCGCCTTGATGGATTTATCATCGGAAAAATAAATATCGAAATCGTTGCGATCTGCTGAATTTCTGAATTTTTTGATGCCTTTTTCGGAAGTATTCAAATCGAATAAAAACATAAATTGATGATCGTGTTGACTTGCGAAATCTTTCAAATGAAAGATTTTATCCATATTCTTGAGCTTGGCTTTTTTCAAATTATTAACCGCCAAAATAAAGAAATACCCCGGATAATCAGCAACAAAATCCGATACATCGTAACCGTCTTCGCTATTGTTGTCGAAAATCGGAATCATCAAATTTCGTGGATTGGGATCTATAATGGTCGTCTCCATAAATTCCCAGTTGGTGGAAAGGTCGGCAGGTAAATTTTTAGAATCAAATTCATGAACATCTTGTGTTTCCTTGTTTTTATAGGTAAACAAATACGTTACAGGTTCTGTTTTTGGAGGGTTCAATTTGACACCAACTTTCCAATCCAAAAAGTCTATAACCGGCAAATGACGCAGGTTGTAGAACTGAAAACTTAAAAACAAAATGGTTATCAAAGTCGCCATCACCACTTCATTTTTGAGACTAAATGTGTTGCGAATTCGATATCGTCCAAAGAACAAAATTACGACCCAGATATTCAGTACAAGATTTTTGAAAAACGTTTGCCAATTCGAGAGAGTGATGGCTTTTCCAAAGCATCCGCAATCGGTGATTTTATCGGAATAAATGGTCGCATCCAACCATGTCGTTATCGTGAAAAACCCCATCATTAAAACCGTAATCCATGCAGTAACCGAAATGCGAAGATTCAAAATCAACGCCACACCAACCACAAATTCTGCGGTAATCAATGCAAGCGAAAGCATCATGGATAGCGGGTTTGCCCAAGTTGTGCCGTAAGCCGAAAAATAATCTTGAACTTGATATTGTGTGCCAAGTGGATCAATACCTTTCACAAATCCGGAAAACATAAACAGCAAGCCAAGGAGTGTTCGAGCAACGGCTACGTGCGGTTTTCCGAAATTGTTGCGATACAAAATTGCTAAGGTCAAAATCAGAGCCAACGCAATGGAAAAATTCCAATTAAATTCGGTTACAATCGAACAAAGATAGCCCAAAACAAGGGACGAAGTCAATATAAACCAAGGAACTACAGTGTGATTTAGTGTTTTTTTCATGGGTTTAAATTTTTATCAGTGCAAATACAGCATAGTTAATCATATCAAAATAATTGGCATCAATGCCTTCGGAGACGAGTGTTTTTCCTTGTAGATTGTCGATTTGCTTGATGCGATGAATTTTTTGCAGAATAATATCCACGAACGAACATTGTCGCATATCACGCCACGCTTCGCCGTAATCGTGATTTTTATCCATCATCAAATCATGGGCAATTTTGGCGTATTTGTTGTAAAATTCCAAAGATTTTTCGAAAGACAAATCCGGTTTGTCCGTATCGCCCAATTCAAGTTGGATCAGAGCCATAATCGAATAATTGACAATCGCAATAAATTCGTTGCGAATATCCTCGTCAACTTTTTGAATGCCGCTGGTTTGGATACTTCGAATTCGACTTGCTTTGATAAAAATCTGATCGGTCATCGAAGGTGCTCGCAGAATTCGCCAAGCACTGCCGTAATCGTGCATTTTTTTCTCAAAAAGTGCACGACATTCGGCGATTACAGCGTTGTATTCTTGACTGGTGCTCATGTGTTATTGAGAATTTTTTTCCATTTATCTTCCGACAATTTAGGACCAACAACCTGCACCACTTCTGCAGCTAATTTTGCTCCTAAATCGCCACTTGCTTTCAATCCTTTTTCGGACATCAAACCGTACAAAAGCCCTGCCGAATAAGCATCTCCGGCACCATTGGTATCAATCACATTTTGCACGTCTAACGGATCAATAAATTCAATTTGATTTTCGTGCTGAATCCACGACCCTTTTTTTCCGCTTTTCACGATGGCATAATCCACTTTTTTTGCAAAAAAAGCCAATGCTTCTTCGGGAGATTTTCCACAAAAAGCGTGTGCTTCATCTTTGTTGGCAAATAAAATATCGACATAATTTTTGACCATTTCCGTTAAAAACGGTAAATTTTCTTCAACGACATTGTAACTCGCCAAGTCAAGCGAAATCTGGCATCCGGCTTGTTTTGCCAACTGAATCGCTGTGCGAATCAAGTCGTAATTTTGCACTAAATAACCTTCGATGTGAAAATAATCGTAACCTTTGAAAAGTTCCGGCGACAGCTGGTTTGCCGAAAGTTCAATGGCAGAGCCCAAGTAGGTTGCAAACGTTCGTTCGGAGTCGGGACTCATCAACGTGATGGCGGTTCCGGTTCCAACCGTTCCTTTGAAAAGGGTAGGTTTAATGCCATTTTCGAGCATATCAGTTTCGAAAAATTCGCCATATTGATCGTTTCCGACACAACCTAAAAAACTCGCATCTCCGCCCAGATTGGCGATTCCGTTGAGGGTATTCGCAACCGATCCTCCCGACATAATTGTTCTCGGAGAATCTTTGAAATACTCCAAAATCTGCTGTGCACGCCCCAAATCAACCAATTGCATACTCCCTTTCGGAAGGTTTAATTCGTTGAGTTGACTATCGTTTTCAAGGTTGATAACGATATCAACCAATGCATTTCCGATACCTAATATCTTTTTCATTTTAATCTACGTCTGTAGGAAGGGGTATTTGCGGGAAACTCGGCATGATGTTGTCATCAACCGTAAGTTCGGTACTGATTCCACCGTCGGTTGTTGTGCTGCGAGGAATAGAAAACGCCGAAAAAATACTCAACACACACAACGCAATTGCGAGTGTCCATGTTGCTTTTTCAAGGAAATCCGCAGTTTTGCGAGCTCCCATGATTTGTGTTCCTGCTCCGCCAAACGTTTGCGAAAGCCCGCCACCTTTGGGGTTTTGAATGAGTACAGACAGTCCCAAAAAGAGACAGATTAAGAAAATGATACTGGAAAGAATGATGTAAATTGCCATTACTTTTTTGTTTTTGTTTTGTTATGTATTGATTTAATTTGTTTGCTAAGTTGTAAAAAATAATCCTCTTTTTCGGGATGGATTTTACTCAAAGTTTTGTAGATTTCGCGGGCTTTTGCGGGAGCACCTTGTGTGATATAAAGTTGTGCCAGCGTTTCGCTCACCATTTCGAAATCCTCGCGTAAACTGTGCTCCTCTTTGAGTTTCCAATGTGATAATTTATGGAGTTTGGTATCCGAATCTTCCACTTTCGAAATTTTCGGATTGGTTGCAATCACTTTATCGATGATATCTCGAGCAGCAATCATTCGATTCGGAACTTCCGAAAAATTTGCATTGACCATCGTAACTTTTCGAACTTCATTCAAACGGTCGTTGACTTTTGCCAATGCTTCCAAACGCATTTGTTCCAAGAGTTTGTCATCGTAGTTTTGAGTGGTTGTTGGAACCTTTATTTTCGTGATCGGCGTTGGGTCGATTTTTTGCAAATTCAACAAGTCCGAAATTGTTTTTGTGCGGAAAGAACCGGTACGGGTTGCAGATTTTGGAGTGTAAGATGTACGTTGTGATTTCTTTTGTGCCTCGTGTTTCGTGGCTTCTGCCAAAATTTCCTCAACCTTTTCCACTTCGCTTTTCAATTTCTGACGATTGCTCACACAAATTGCGGTAAAGGGCAATCTTGTGTCAAATGTATCTTCGCCCAAACGCTTTAAATTCAGTAAATACAGAATCTGTGCAGTCTGGCAATACGGATAATCTTCAACCAAGTTTTTCAGCTCAATCAAAGAATCTACGCTCATTTGCGAGTAATCGGAGGTGATATGTTGAAACATTTTTTCGTTCATACAACCTGCAAAGATACGAAAAAAAATCGAGATTCGCAAAACAATATGCATTTTCTTTGAAAAACAACCGCTTAACAATAAATTTTTCACAAAAATTTTGAAATGTAAAAAAAAAAACGTATCTTTGCAATCCCAAAGTCTAAAATTATCAACTTTAAAAAATAAAACACAATGACAAAAGCAGAACTTGTATCGGAAATTGCAAACCGCACAGGAATTGAAAAAGTAACGGTTTTGAATACCGTTGCAACTTTCATGGAAGTTATGAAAGACACCATGAGCAGTGGCGAAAACGTGTATCTTCGCGGATTCGGAAGTTTCATTTTGAAACGTCGTGCCGAAAAAATTGGTCGTAACATCACCAAAAACACATCACTCAAAATCCCGGCACACTACGTTCCTGCGTTCAAACCGGCGAAACCGTTTTCAAACGAAGTTAAAAACAAAGTAAAAGCCTAAAAGTATGCCCAGCGGAAAAAAACGTAAACGTCATAAAATGGCTACGCACAAACGTAAAAAACGTTTGCGCAAAAATCGTCATAAAAAGAAATAAGAAAATAACATAGTTTATTTTTCTATTTCCAATGTTTCTCGAGGTGTTTTGCATCGAATGTAAAACATACAACATTGAACAAAGAACTTATCATCAATTCGTCGTCGAGTGAAGTGGTTATCGCTTTATTGGAGGATAAATTGCTCGTCGAACTTCATCGTGAAAAGCGCGGTAACAACCAGACCGTAGGCGATGTGTATTTGGGTCGCGTCCGAAAAGTGATGCAAGGCTTGAACGCTACTTTTATAGACATAGGCTCCGATAAAGATGCCTTTTTGCACAATTTGGACTTGGGGTCGCAACTCAAAACACTTCAACGGTTCACAGCACTTGCAATTGCCGGAAGTCCGCAAGCAAAGGATATTTCCAAATGGGAATTGTCCGAAGATTTGGACAAAAGCGAACGGCTGGCATCGTTTTTGAAACCCAATCAAGAGGTATTGGTGCAAATCACTAAAGAATCAATTTCAACCAAAGGACCTCGGGTCGGTGGCGAACTTTCATTCGCCGGACGATACGTGGTTTTGATTCCGTTTTCAAACAAAATTTCGGTCTCGTCGAAAATCAAATCCGCCGCCGAAAGAAACCGTTTGAGATACACGATTCAAAGTATTTTACCGAAAAATTTTGGTGTGATTATTCGAACCGTTGCCGAAGGAAAATCCGTTGTGGATTTGGATAGCGACTTGCGAAATTTATTGTCGAAATGGGATAGTATTGTACCACAACTTCCGCATACCAAATCGCCTAAGTTGGTGTTGAACGAACAAGGCAAAACCATGACGATTATACGAGATTTACTCAACAAGGATTTCAACAGCATTGTGGTGAATGATGAGAATTTGTATCGCGAAATTAAAAGTTATTTGGAGTCGATTGCCAAAGAAAAGGTGGATATTGTGAAATATCACAAATCCGGTGAACCGATTTTTGATGTGTACGGTATTACGAAACAGATTAAATCCGGCTTTGGACGTGTGATTCCGATTAAACGAACGGGTGCATATTTGGTGATCGAACACACTGAGGCGATGCACGTGATCGATGTGAACAGCGGGCAAAAAATGAATGCTGAAATTTCGCAAGAACAAAATGTTTTGAAGGTGAATTTGGAGGCTGCGGAGGAAATCGTCAGACAATTGCGTTTACGCGATCTTGGCGGCATTATTGTGATTGATTTTATTGATTTACGCGAGGCGAAAAATCGTAAAATTCTCTATCAAAAAATGCTGGAATTGATGAAAAAAGATTCCTCAAAACACCATGTCCTACCGCCAAGTAAATTTGGTTTGGTGCAAATTACACGTCAACGTGTGCGTCAACAGGTGAGTATTCAAGTGTTGGAAAAATGCCCCGTTTGCGACGGAACCGGAATGGTGAAATCGAATTTGTTGTTGATTGATGAAATCGAACAACATTTGCATGATTTGATTCGTGAACAAGGTCAGAAAAAACTGACCCTTGAAGTGAATCCGTTTGTTTACGCCTTTTTGAAAAAAGGATTTTGGAACTATCCTAAAAAATGGTGGTGGACCTACAAGCAATGCGTGAAACTGCAATCGTCAACAACGATGCATTATTTACAATATCGATTTTTGAACCGTGCCGAAGAGGAAATAAAATTGTAATCTGAAATTTTTTGAAAAAAAATATCACCAAAAACTTGCTTTTTTCAAAAAAAAGTGTTAACTTTGGTAAGCCAAACAAACCAAAGACAGGCATTTTTTGATTTATGAGTTTTTCGTCGGAGATTTTGCATTCGGAGTTGAAACGTATTTTTGGATTCGATCGATTCAAAGGTACGCAAGAGGCGGTTATCAGCAGTTTGTTGGAAGGTCGTGATACGTTTGTGATTATGCCTACCGGAGGCGGGAAATCGTTGTGTTATCAATTGCCTGCCATGCTTTTGGAAGGAACGGCTGTGATTGTTTCGCCGCTTATTTCATTGATGAAAAATCAAGTGGATGCCGTGCGGAATTTCGGGTCGGATTTGGGTGTGGCTCATTATCTCAATTCCTCGTTGAATAAAGTGGAGATGGCAAAAGTTAAAGAAGAAATTTTGGAAGGAAAAACCAAACTGCTTTACGTTGCACCGGAATCGCTGACCAAAAAAGAAAATGTGCAGTTTTTTCGTCAAGTGAAAGTTTCGTTTTATGCGATTGATGAAGCCCATTGTATTTCGGAATGGGGACACGATTTTCGTCAGGAATATCGTCGCTTACGCCCGTTAATCAACGAAATTGGGCATATTGTTCCGGTCATGGCACTCACGGCAACGGCAACACCCAAGGTTCAAAAAGATATTCAAAAAAACTTGAATATGCAGAACGCACAAGTGTTTATTTCGTCGTTTAATCGTCCGAATTTGTATTATGAAGTTCGTCCGAAAACCAAAAATGTGGATCGAGATATTGTGCGATATATTCGTGAAAATGAAGGAAAATCGGGCATTGTGTATTGTTTGAGTCGAAAACGTGTGGAAGAATTTGCACAAATTTTACAAACCAACGGCATCAAGGCTTTGCCGTATCATGCCGGGCTCGAACAACATATTCGGGCGGAAAATCAAGACCGTTTTTTGAATGAAGATGTGAATGTCATTGTGGCAACGATTGCGTTTGGAATGGGTATTGACAAACCCGACGTGCGATTTGTGATTCACTACAATATGCCGAAAAGTTTGGAAGGTTATTATCAAGAAACCGGACGAGCCGGACGAGACGGCGGAGAGGGGAATTGCATTGCATTCTACAACCATGAGGACATCATGAAATTGGAGAATTTTATTCGCAAAGAAAAAGGAAGTGCCGATCAGGAAATAGCCATTCAACTTATTGCGGAAACCGTGTCGTATGCGGAAACCGGAATGTGTCGCCGCACCAATATCTTGCATTATTTCGGAGAAAATTTTGACCAAAATCATTGTGCGATGTGCGACAATTGTTTGTATCCGAAAGAAAAAGTTGAGGTTACGGAGGATGTATTGATTGTGTTGGAAACGATGGAAGAAATGACTCAAGGTTACAAAGTGAAACATATTTGTCATGTGATTATCGGTCAAACAACGGCTCAAATCAAAAGCCATAAACATAATAATTTATCGGTGTTCGGACAAGGTCAACAAAAAGATGTATCGCATTGGAATGCCGTTGTTCGTCAGTGTTTGATGGAACACTTGATAGAAAAAGATATGGAAAATTACGGCACCGTAAAACTGACGGATAAAGGTCGCGAATATCTGAAAAAACCCTATTTGATTACGATAGCAAAAGATCGAAATTTTGAAGATGAAGAGATGATTGTGCTGCCGGGCAAAGAGGGCGACGAGCAACTTTTGAAACTTTTGAAAGAAGAACTCAAAGCGTTGGCGAAAAAACAAAACGTTAAATCGTGGGCGATTTTGACCGAGCCATCATTGGTTGATATGACGATTCAATACCCGATTACGATAGAAGAAATGGGTCAGATTTCCGGTATGGGTGCTACGAAAGCGGCGAAATTCGGACAACCGTTTATCGATGTAATCAAGCGTTATGTGGAGGAACATGAGATTGAACGCCCGCAAGATTTAGTTGTGAAATCCATCGTGAATAAATCGGGATTAAAAGTGTATATCATTCAAAATATCGATCGAAAATTACCGCTTGAAGACATTGCGAAAGCGAAAGGTTTGACCATGGACGATTTAATTTCGGAAATGGAACGAATTGTTGCCAGCGGAACGAAAATCAACATCAATTATTACATCAAGGAATGCTTAGACAGATACCATGTTGAGGATATTTACAATTATTTTTCAGAAGCCGAAACGGATTCCTCGGAAGAATGTTTGAAAGAATTAGACGAAAATGAATTTACGTTAGAAGAAGTACGATTGGTCAGGTTGAAATATCTGACAGATGTAGGATTTTAAGCAAAAACAATTACAATTAAAAATACATACCATGAAAAAAACACTGATTTATGTTGCACTTATCGCTGCCGGAATTGCCGTAAGTTGCCAAACCAAACCATCTGAAACATCTGTTGTTTCAGCAGATTCATTCGGAGAAATCACTATCGCTATGATTGATACCGATTCGATTTTTACCTATTACGACATGGCTGATGACATGCGGAGAGAGTTGGAGGCAGTAGAAAAACGCTTAACAGATGATTTACAACGCCAAGTTCGAAACCTGCAATCGGAAGGTCAAAAATTAGGAACAGACGTTGAAAATTACAAACAAATCGGACATACCCTAACGTTGAGCGAGCAACGCCAAAGAGAAACACAATTTAACAACCGTGACGAACAATTGCAAAGACGTCAAGTCGAGATTCAACAATTGGAACAACGCTATATGCAGCAATTGATGGAATTGCGAGCACAAAAAAACCAAGAATTGGAAGATAAAATTTTCTCGTTTATCGAAACCTATAACAAGGCAAATGGAAATTTTTCCATCATCATGTCGAAAGCTCGCAGTAGCGGAACGTTGTATTCGTTGCCTTCCATGGATATTACGGCACCTGTTTTGGAAGCGATGAACGCCGAATATAAAACCATTCGCAAAAAATAATAATTGGTTATGAAACGTTTTTTCAACATCGCAATTCTCGTTTTTTTCGGTGCGGGAGTGTTGTGGTCTCAACCGTCTGAAAGGTTAGTAAATATCATCGATTCCGCAAATCTGATTGCCGAAAAAGAAGAAGAACCGTTGGTCAAAACCATCATCTTGTTTCAATCGGAAATCGAAAATTTTAACACGGTTGAACAAGCGATTATTAACTCGATGATTGCGGAATGTTTGTGGACGTATTTGCAACAAAATCGTTGGGAAATTTTTGAGCGAACAACGCTTGCAAATCCCGATTTGACCGACATTCAAACGTGGGACACGCGATTGCTTTTGCAACAAACCATTGCGTATTATCACCGTTCGTTGCAACCTCGCGAAGCCCTGCAAAATCTGCGTGTTCGAGATTTCAAAGCCATTTTGAACTTGGGCGATGATGAAGGAGAAATTCAACGTCCGACTATGTTTGACTTGCTTGCTCATCGAGCGATTAATGCGTGGAATCAACACGATTTACGCCTCACTCAATCGTTGGATCAATTTTTGGTTGACGATATTCGCTATTTTTTTCCAACGGATTTTCAATCGCAAACAGTCGGTTTTACATGGATGGAAGTCCCAATGATTGACACACTTTCGTTGGATTATCAAATTTTGAAAACGTATCAATTGTTGTCTCAATTTCATGCTAAGGAGAATAATCCCAATATCTTAATTCCGTTGGATTTACAGCGAATGGCGTGGGTTAGAGGCAAAGCGGTGTTTGAAAATGCAGATAATTCCTATCAACAATATCTCGAAAATTATTTACAAATTTATCCGGACAGTGCAGCCACAGCACAGATCTATTGGGCATTAGCGGAGTTTCATTTCGAGCTCGGAAATCGTTACAACGATTTAATATCGGAGGAATTTCGTTGGGAAAAACAAGTTGCGTTACAGTACGCAGAGCTTATCGAAAAACGCTATCCCAACACGCGGTTTGAAAGATTGGCAAGGGCTTTGGAAGGAGATATCAAACGGAAAACCATCAAAGTGCAAATGCAAAATGTTGTTTTACCCCATCAACAGAATTTATTTTTGATGCGTTATACCAATGTAGATCCGGTTTATTTTTCGCTGTATCGCTTGACGGACGAGGATTTGAAAAACAGCGAAATGTTTGAATCATACTCCCGACTTTCCAGTCATTTCATCGATATTTACAGACACAAAAAACTTGATAACTCTTGGGAAATAGCCCTTCCGGACTCAGGTGATTTTCAAGAAAACCGCATCGAACTATCGCTTCCGCCACTGTCTGCGGGATATTACGTGTTGTTTGCGTCGCCTCGAAAAAGTGTGAGCGATGTAGAACATGTGGAAGCCCAAGTTTTTGGAGTTAGTGAATTAACCTACGTTTCAAACACGACCAACTCCAAAATGGAAGGTATGGTGTTGAATCGTAAAACCGGAAAACCCTTGTCAAACGTGAAAGTTCGATTGTTTTCGAAAAATTACGATTATCAAACCGGACAAATGAAAGAGGCAGAACTTGCGATGTTGACATCTGCAAAAAACGGACGTTTTGAATACTCGATGAACCCTAACAACAATCGTTCGTCAATTTTTGTTGAATTGCAACGCCGTTCAGACACGCTGTTGGCGTGGGATCAAAGCCATTGGTGGCATACCTATTCCGAATCCTCAAATTGGCGGAGACAAACGTTTTTATTCACCGACAGAGCGATTTATCGTCCGGGTCAAATAGTGTATTTCAAGGGAATTTTAGTTGAACGAAACGGCGATGAAAGTCGAATCGTAGCCAACACCACAACGACGGTAAAATTGTTTGATGCAAACTATAAAGAAATTGCTTTGGTTGAGGTAAGAACCAATGAATTCGGCAGTTTCAGCGGAAATTTTGTTTTGCCGAGCAGAGGGTTGAACGGACAATTTCTTTTGCAAACCGACAACGGAACGCAGTTTTTTTCGGTGGAAGAATACAAACGTCCATCGTTTGAAATTGTGTTTGAGCCGTTGAAAAATGCGTATAAATTAGATGAAGAGGCAATGATTTCCGGTGTTGTGAAAACCTACTCCGGTGCGAATTTGGGACATTCATTAGTGAATTTTAACATTGTTCGCACCGTAAATTTTCCATCGTGGAGAAGAGGGTGGTGGTTTCGACCAAGCGAGGAAACTGTGATTTCACAAGGCGTTGCCATGACCGATGAAAACGGACAGTTTCAAATTTTGTTCACAGCATACGCCGACAAGCGAATTCCTGCGAATGGAAATGCAACATATACCTTCACGGTAACCGTTGAGTCCACAGATGTTTCCGGCGAAACGCAACAAAACACACAACGTGTTTTTGTGTCGCAAAAAGCGTTGAATATAAGTTTGAATGTTCGTTCGTTTATGGACAAAACCCGAGACAGTGTTTTGCAAATTTCATCTACCAATTTATCGGGCGAAAAAATGGCATCGCAAGGCACGATAAAAATCTATCGTTTGCAACCCAACAAACGCTTGCTTCGTGAGAGAATGTGGGATGTTCCGAATAGGTTCAATAGGTCGGAAACCGAGTTTGTAAAGCATTTTCCGAACGACCCGTTTGGAGATGAAAATCATCGGGAAAAACGTGAACGAATTTTAGTTTTGGAGAAAAATTTCAACACAGAACTTGATGAAAAATTTGTGGTAAGTGGTTTGCCGAGATGGCAAAACGGCGACTATGTTTACACGATTGAAACGCAAGATATATTTGGCACATCGGTAACGAACGAGAATTTTTTCACGGTTTTTTCACCGAGATCCGAAAAGAAAACACCGTTGCAACAACAGTTTTACACCATCATTCCGAGTTATACGGTTGAACCCGGACAAACATTTTCATGCTTGATCGGCAGTGCCACCAAAGTTGACGTTTACTATGAAATTCGCGGTAAAAGTGGCGTGCTCGAACATAAAATGATTTCGTTGAACAATGAGCAACGACGTATCGAATTTCCAATCCGAGAAGTCCATCGCGGTAATTTAAGTTTGCAGGTTTGGTGCGTCATTGACAATCGAATTTACAACACGAATGCTTCAATTTCTGTTCCGTTTTCGAACAAAAATATCCATATTTCATTCGAAACATTTCGAGATAAACTCATGCCGAATACAGAGGAAACATGGACGTTACAACTCTTGTCGAACGACCAAAAACCGTTGCAAGGTGAAATGTTGTTGAGTATGTATGACGCCTCGTTAGACGTGTTTCAAAAAAATCATTGGCACATGGATTTGAATCGGTATTTTCAAGCCTCGTATTGGCGTTCAAATTTATCACAAATTAGGCAATCGCAAGGACTTTGGACACCTGTGAGTTATCACTATCCGCCGCCACCGGCACAAGATGCTTTGAATTTTACACCGCCACCGCTTTGGAATTATAGATTTATGTCGAGGGCAAAAATGGCACGTGGCATGGCATTAGAATCGGTTGCCATGATGGTAGATGAAAGAGAAATTTCTATTGAGGAAAATGTTGTTGCCATGGACTATGACGATGCAGCAGTTATGAATAGGGAGGTCGATGGTTCACAAACATCACAGGAGTCGCAGGTTTCGGACGTTTTTTCACCACGAACCAATTTGAACGAAACTGCATTTTTCTTTCCACATTTGCGGAGTGATGAAAGCGGAAAAATAAACGTTTCATTTATCGTTCCCGAATCGCTGACACGTTGGCGGATTCAGGGTTTGGCACATACCCAAGATTTGAAAATCGGCATCCATGAATGGTCGGCAATGACGCAAAAAAACTTGATGGTTACCCCCAATATGCCGAGATTTTTGAGAGAGGGAGATGCGATTCAATTGCAAGCGCGAATCATCAATTTAGTGAACGAACCGATTTCCGGAATAGCCAGTCTTTCCTGGACATTGGAGAATCAGTTCGGACCGATTTCCGCAGAGGATCAATGGCAGAAAGAATTCTCAATTCCTGCCTTGCAAAACACCTCTGTGGTTTGGGCACAGCGGTTTAATCATACCGGATTTTTGAATCTGACGTTTTCCGCAAAAGCCGATGAACACACGGATGGCGAGGTTCGCATGATTCCGGTTTTGAGTAATCGAGCGATGCTCACAGAAACGATGCCGATGTTTGCTAATGCAAATTCCGAACGTACATTTTCGTTTCCAAAATTAGCCAATCCAAATTCTCCAACACTCGAAAACCACCGTCTGACGCTGGAAATAGCGACCAATCCGATTTGGTTTGCTGTGCAAGCGTTGCCGGAACTGAGCCATTCAAACAGTGAAAATTCCATTGCGTTGTTCGGCGCTTATTTTTCGAACGTGATGGCGATGGATATTTTGAAACAAAATCCGGAAATCAAAACAGTGTTCAATCGCTGGAAAATGGCGGAGTCCGAAACCATGTTGAGGTCTAATTTGGAAAAAAATCAAGAGCTAAAATCTGTTTTGATTGACGAAACACCTTGGTTGTTGCAAGCCGAAAAAGAAACCCGACAAAAACAAAATATCGCTTTGTATTTCGATGAAAATAATGTTCGCAATTTGCAATCGGAAATGTTAAATCGTCTGCAAAAACTACAACTTCCGAACGGTGGATTTACTTGGTTTCCGGGCGGTAGAGGAGATTTGTGGAATACACAACACATTGTTCACGGACTGCAAAAATTACATCGCAGAAACATCGAACGAGATAATTTTGAATTGAAAACTATGTTGCAAAATGCACTGAGATTTTGTGATGAACAACATATCGAATGGTATCGAAATAACCAAAAACAAAATCTGACCATCACTTATGTTTCGGCGAACAGTATTCAGTATTTGTATTTACGACATTATTTTGCAGACGAACACCCGATTTCGCCTGAAATGACAGCGGTTTTGAACATTTACGATTCGGTAGCAAAAACAACATGGAGAAATCAATCAAGATTTTTGCAAGGAATTTTAGCCTTGTATTTTGATTTGAAAAACGAAACAAAATTCGTTGACGACATCATGCAAAACTTTTCACGTTTGGCTTTGAAATCGCCTGAATTCGGTATGTGGTGGAGATACGAGCCGTCGTGGTTTTGGTACGAATCGCCGATTGAAACCCAAAGTCAGTTGATCGAAGTTTTTGAAAAATTAGGACGAAAAGAGGATGTCGAATTGATGAAACAGTGGTTGCTTACACAGAAACGCACAACACTTTGGAGAACGCGGAAAGCCTCTGCTGATGCGGTTTATGCATTAATGTTAGGTACTCCGAATTTGAACGAAAACACAGAAGTTGACATTCAAATCGGTAACGAAAAAATTACCACGCCCAACACGGCAGATGCAGGTTCCGGCTACTTTACCAAATTCTGGATGTCTAACGAAATTCAACCCAATCAAGCGAATGTAACCATTAAAAACAATGGAAATTCGATGGTTTGGGGCGGTTTATATTGGCAGTATTTTGAGAATTTAGATAAGGTAACTCCTGCTGAAACGCCTTTGTCTGTAAAGAAAACACTGTTCAGAGAACGTCCGACAGATAGAGGTCCGATTCTCGAACAGATTTTCAAAGACACCATGAAAATCGGCGATAAAATTACCGTGAGAATGGAGATCCGCACTGATAGAAATTTAGATTTCGTTCATTTGAAAGACTTGCGTGCTGCGGCGTTTGAGCCGATGGAAATGCTTTCGGGCTATCGTTTTCAAGACGGATTATTTTATTATCAAGAGATTAAAGATGTGTCGATGAACTTCTATTTTACGCATTTACCAAGGGGTACGTATGTGTTTGAATACAGTTTGCGTGTGTCGCAAATCGGTAATTTTTCAAACGGATACACCACCATTCAATGTCTGTATGCACCGGAATTTTCGGCACAATCGCAAGGCGAACGCATCATTGTAAATTGAAAATTGAGACTAAAAAACATACGCTTATGCTAACCACTCGTATACATCACTTGCAACTCAAAAACCCTGTACTTACCGCATCGGGGACATTCGGCTATGGCGAGGAATACACGGATTTTATGGATATTTCCAAACTTGGCGGTATCATCGTGAAAGGCACAACGGGCACGCATCGCGAAGGAAATCCGTATCCGCGAATGGCAGAAACACCTTCGGGAATGCTTAATGCCGTAGGACTTCAGAACAAAGGCGTGGATTATTTTTGTGAAAAAATTTATCCGCAAATTCAAGATTTCGATACGCATATCATCGTGAATGTGTCGGGTTCGACGATTGAGGAATATGCCGATGTTGCGAGAAAAATCAATGCTTTAGAAAAAATTCCGGCGATAGAATTGAATATCTCTTGTCCGAATGTGAAACTCGGCGGCATGGCTTTCGGAACTTGTCCGAACGCTGCAAGTGAAGTGGTTCGGGCAATTCGAGAGATTTACAAAAAAACATTGATTGTAAAATTATCGCCGAACGTTACGAATATCTCCGAAATTGCGAAAGCCGTAGAAGGTGCCGGAGCCGATTCTGTTTCGCTGATCAACACCATTTTGGGTATGGCGATTGATGCGGAAAAACGTAAACCGATTTTGTCGACCATCACCGGTGGATTGTCCGGACCGGCAGTAAAACCAATTGCTTTACGAATGGTATGGCAAGTGAAAAAAGCCGTGAACATTCCGATTATCGGACTTGGTGGTATTATGAATGCAACGGATGCCATAGAGTTTATGCTTGCCGGTGCAACAGCCGTTCAAGTGGGAACAGCGAATTTTATTGATCCGGCGATTTCCGAAAAAATCGTAACCGGTATGGCGGAATGGTGCGAACGGCAAGGCGTTGACGACATAACGTCAATTATCGGAGAGATATAAAAAATGAAAAATGAAGGTGCAAAAAACATATATTTTTGTGGTCATTTGGCTGTGTTTTTTTGGAGTAACGCAAGCCGGTCAGATTGAGTGGAGCGAAACGGAATTGAGACATCTCCTTGAGCAAGAAAATTCCTCGACTACGCTTGAAATCACGATGTTGGAGCCACGTCATTTGGAGATAGAGGCAGATTATTCACCAATTCAATTAAAGGAAAAAGACCCTGTAATCGCTTGGCTGATTGCTTTTCCGGGCGGTATGTTGGGTTTGCATCGACTGTATTTGGGAACGAACACCCAAACCATCATTCTCTACATCGCTACTGTGGGCGGGGTTTTGGGACTTGTGCCCATGATTGATTGGATTCTGCTTTTGCAGGGTATTCAAAAAGGCGATATTTCCAAATATATTGGAAATAAAAAATTTATTATGTGGATATGAGATGTGTTGCCTCAAAAACCGGACCTTCCGTGCACACGCATTGATGCCCGTCTTTGGTTTTCGTCACACAACATAAACACGCTCCAATGCCGCAAGCCATCATGTTTTCGAGAGAAATTTGACAAGGGATATTTTTCTCTGCGGCGATTTTTGCAACAGCGTGCATCATCGATTCCGGACCACAACAATAGATTGCGGTAGGGGAGGATATCTCATCTTTTATCTGTTGAAAAATCAGATGTTCCGTCACCAAGCCTTTTTCGCCCAAACTACCGTCTTCTGTGGTGATTAGAACGTTTCCGTATTTCACGAATTCTTCAACACGAAGGATATTTTTTTTAGAACGTCCGCCCATTAAAATCGTAGGACGAATGTTGTTTTGATTCAACGCTTTTGCCAAATACAACAACGGTGCAATGCCGCAACCACCGCCGATTAGCCAGATATTGGTTTCATGTTTTATTTCAAATCCGTTTCCCAACGGAAAGATCATATCGACAGAATCGTGATGCGTGAGTTTGGCGAGTTTTTCGGTGCCTTTGCCGACTTTTTGAATGTAAAATTTGATAAAATTATGCGTTAAATCCACATCGTGAATGGAGAACGGACGCCGCAAAAACACATCGCCGGAATTTTCGACCAAAATGCTGGCGAATTGTCCGGGTTTCATGTCCGGTAACGGATTTTCGGAACCCAACGTCAACAAAAAAACGTCCTGTGAAAGCGGACGATTTTCGATGACATGCAGGCGATGATTAACTTTCTTCATGGGGTTGTTCTTCATCGGGTTCGAGGTCGATGAGGTTTTTTGAAACCAACAGGTTGTACCACGTGACCACTTTTTTGATGTCGGACATATACACACGGTCTTGGTCCCAATCGGGCAAAACCTCAGAAAAATAGGCTTGAAGCGTCTTGTTGTCGGCTTTGGGCGAAACACTTGCTTCTTTGCCGTCTTCTTTGCGAAAGATGGTTTGAAAAACGGTTTTCAACGGCACATCGTCTTGGTTGGTAAACATACCGATTTCTTCCAACGAGGAGATTTTGTCGGAGATGAAGACCGGAAGGCGTTTTCCGTCGATAAGCGATTCCATGATGGCACCGTTTTTCGATTGGGAAAGCATTTTGAACACGCCGGGCTTTCCGGGGACGGAGTAGTATTCGGTTAAATCCATTAAAATTCGTCGGAAACAGTTAATTTTTTACGACCTTTAGCACGACGACGAGCCAAAACTTTGCGACCGTTTGCCGTAGCCATACGTTCGCGGAACCCGTGTTTGTTTTTGCGTTTTCTAACCGATGGTTGAAATGTACGATAACTCATGATATTTTACTTTTTGGGGTGCAAAGATACGAAATTTTTTTGAAACTGCCAAATTTATTTGCAACTTACCGACAACCATAGGTGATCATCATCATCTCAATGGTTTGCGAATGCTCGATTTCTGTGGCTTTTTGCAACACCTCGCAAGCCTCACCCATTCGTCCGATATTCCGCAGAATTTGGGCTTTGCTCACATAAGTAAAAATGTGTCTCGGATTGAGTTCAAGGTTTCGATCCAAGTATTCCAAAGCCCGTTGCGAATTGGTCAAAAAATCGTAATACATCATGGCTAAACTTTCGAAAACGCCGGTCGGATTGCCTAATCCGATTTTGGCATAGAGTTCGAAATTTTTGATCGCTTCACGTGCAAAAATCACCGAACTGTCTCTTCCGAAAAGCCCTGACCACGCCTTATCTCGGAAAATCATACCTTTTCCGTAGAAATAATAAGCCATTGCTAAACTATCCGTTTTGGCAGGTTCGGCAATGGTTTCGATGGTGTCTAAAGCCCGATTCCACTGTACTCTGCGTTCGTTGATCTGGGGTCGATTTCGAGGTCCGAATGCACCACCACCACCACCGGCAGGTCGGAGTAAAAATTCGACCGTATCGAGAACTGCTTTCAGATTTCGTCCTAAAACGCTATTTTGTACAGGAAGGGGCTGCAAATTCGTTTGAGAGGTTGGAGCCCTTGCTGTGGAAGGCGTTGCACCGGGTGCGGTGCGTTGAATGGGTGCAGGAGTATGTCCAACAGAATCCGTTCGTTGAACGGGGGTGTAGGTCTGTCGATTTTGTGCAAAACCCGTCGTGCTGACTAACCAAAACACGAGAATAAACGCCACAAAAATTTTTGCAGTGTTGAAGACGATTTTGGATTGACGGTTTTTTACAAACATCCCTTTTTTTCAGTTTGTTACTACTTTGTTGGCTCGTCCTTTGGCGTGTCGCCTAAGCGAGTCGGTTTGCTTTCTGCCGAAGCAAAACCTCCCGTTTGAGGCTTGTTCAACGACAAAGAAAATATACGATTATTGAATGAAACTTCTGTCGGCATATCAACCAACCAACGACCATTAACCTTACTCAACAACAGTTGCCGATTAGTAATGTTGACCCTGTAATCTATAACCGCTTTCGTTTTTTTGATATCCGTATCTGTGATTTCAAAACGATCGAAATAAAAATCTTCGTTGATAATTTCTCTCGGTGTGAGTCCAAACAACAGAGCCCATTCGCCCATGTGTTCCTGAGTTGCCGGCGTGGAAAATTCTCCCGCACGATCAAAATCATGTTCGATGTAATAGGCTTGCAAGAAATGTTTTGCAGTTTTTTTGGCATTGTTTTCACTACATGAGGCAAGTGATAGCACAGCAAATACCATCACGAAAAACTTACTTTTTGCCATAGTTTCCATAATGAATTTTTTTTAATATATTTTGCAAAGATACTAAAAAAAAATCAAAGGACAATTTCGTAAAAAAATAAATGCTGACATTCGTTTGTTAGCAAAGATGGTTTAGAACATAAAATTTAACCCAAATCGGCTTCTATTTCAACTAAAAGATTGTCTCTGCAAATATCTGCTTCAACAAGGTTTATCAAGTGTTTGGGAAAATGAGCCGAACAAATTCGAGACACAATTTCCATATCATTTTGGTTCTTGACATAAACCAAAATCCGTTGATAATCCAATTGTCCCAAATTAAGTTCCGAATAATTATTTTGAATGTTTTTCGAAGAAATTAATTCTTGAATGTATTGAATCGTGTTTTCGGTCTGTGCTGAAACATCACCAATAGCAACTGTTTCCTGATTTTGGATAGATGCTGTTCCGGACACCAAAATTTGGGCTTGATGATTTAATTTCGGTAAACTTGCCGATTCGGTTGAATATAAAATTCTACCACGTTCGAAAAGTGGTGGTTTTTTGTCGGATTTATCTCCCACCAAAACGGTTTCGCTGTAAGCAAACGGATTTTTTTGAACTTTACTTCGCAACGGTAAACTTTGAACCTCATCACCCGATTTTTGTGCAAAAATATCTACGACCAAACCCGGTGTTTTGATGCCGATTCCGGTTGCAGCAGGAAAATCCGAACGCTTTTTATTTCGACGATAATAAGCGTTGCGAATATCGTTAAACACCTGATAATTCTGAACATTTAGACCATCGTGAGTTTTTACTTTCAAAATTTCGCCGATATAATTCCACTGCCGAACGATGTCGTCGTATTCAAAACCGTGTGTTTTCAAAACGTCTGAAAGGGTTTCAAACACTGTGGTTGCAGAGATTTTCATATCGTCATCTAACGACGATAATCCGCTAACCCAAAGTTCTTTTTCCGAATGTTGTTCTAAAATTACGATTGGCAAACCCTTAAAATCAAGATGTTTTTTATCCGCATCCGAACATTGCAAAACAACGCAAAGCATAGCATCCATAGGAGCTTCCGAAAGTATAGACCACGTTGGAATTTCGTTCTCAAAACAAGAATTTATAGCTATGGCGACTAATTGTTTTTGTTCAATATAATCGGAACTGTTTTTAGAATTTACAAAAGCCGTCAATTTGAAAGCCTTGCCTTTGTAAGATTGCAACGCACCAAAAACCTCATTCAAGGCTTGTTGAAAATCTCCGGCATTCGATTGTTGTTTGATATGAGATTTTAGAATCATTTTCTGTTTTTGGGAAAATTAGCATCGTTAGTCCAACCAAATTCCACGTCGATTATCGGACCTTGAACCGCCTCTTCGATTTCGGCTAAAGAAGGTTTGACCTTACCGGTAGCTAATTCCGGAACGTTAAACGATTTCAGCCAAGATTTGTAAAATTTCGGATCTTTTTGGGGCAAAACAAAAGGTTTGCTCGCTTGACCATTTTCATCGATATGCGAAAAATGCGAAAGGGCGACAAAACCATCGTTGCGTTTGCTTGAAAACACAAACCATTTGGAATTTTGTGACCAAGATACATACGTATCCGCTTTGTTGCTGTTTGCCTCCGTAAGCGGTTTCCATTCGAGCGTTTGCAGATCCATCAGATATAAATCGGCATCGCTACGCCAAGTCGGATTAGAGCCTTGATGTGTCAGCACAAATAACAGCCATCGACCATCCGGCGAAATTTTCGGAACGGACACGCTTTTACCGATTTTTTGTGCATCGATAAGCGTTTCAATATCTCCAAATGCAATCGTATTTTCGTCAAACGGAATACGGAGCAGATCGAATTGAAGTTTCAGATAACTATCCGCAACAAAAAGCGTATCCCATGTTTCCGGTTCGTGACTTCGGCAGAAATACAGCCATTTTCCGTCGGGCGACCAACAGGGATAAGTTTCCTGAATCTTGCCGGGTGTATTCAATTTCGGACTGGTCAACATTCGGTTGGTTTCCAAATCCAACAAGCCGAGATTGGCGTTATCGCCATCGTCGAAAACATCGGAACGCAACGACACATCGGAATGAAAATACAATGCCGGTTTGACTATCGCAAAAGCGATAAACCGCCCCGAAGGATGCCACGACGGATAAACGCCATGGTGCTCCAATTCGACGGTACGGGTATTATATCGGCGAAGTTCGCCATCTTTGTAGATGATAGTGCCTGAAAATCCGGCACGAAAATGCACCAAAAATTCATCGGGATTACCTTGATTCGGCGTATGACAATTCAAGCACGATTCGCGATTAAAAAGATTGTTGGTTAGATCAGAAACTTCGAAGGATTCCAAATGTCGTTGCTGGATATGCAGATCGTGCCAAATGTCGTATTCCGGCGGTACCAAGCGATACGTCAACCAAGGATCAACAGAATCTTTGGAAATTTGATTGGTAATCACAGGCAGTTTTTCCCAAGTGCCACCCAATTTTCGATAAATTTGAACTTGATAGGATTTTCCGATATTTTCGCTTAACAGGGTTTGCCATTTTTCGATGGGAATCATCACATCTTGTTTGGTGGAAATCGAAAATGTGTAGCCGTTTTCGCCGATAAAATCCACCACAAAACGTTTGCCGTCCATGTCTACGAAAAAGTTTAACGGTGCCATGTTCGGAGGCACTGTGATATCGGTATAATCCGGAAAAATAGCGACAGATTCGGAGCTTAAAACGGCTTGAGATTTATCGAAATTTGAGCAACCGACAAACCATATTGAGACGAGCGACAGAATTAGAAAGGATAATGCAAATTTTTTCATATTTATTATTCAAGGGGTCTTAAAAGGTAATGGTATTGATAGGTATCTTGATAAGTTTCTTTAAACCAATCTTCCGAAAGTTGTCCTTGTTGGAGCATGGCAAGATGATGTACAAAATTTTCGTGTCGGAAAATGGTTTCCGGTCGAATGGTCAACCCTCCATACGTTTGGTTCATCATCATTTCTCTGGAAATGTCGGAATTCCAACCATAACCGACCACACCTAAAATTGCCTCTTCCAAGTGGCGAGGAATATGTTCATAGTCAAAATTTTCGATTAAGGTTTCGATTTTAGCAAAAAGGTGGTCCATTTTGTTCAACAAGACAAACGCCAAGGTATATTCAAATGCTCGTTGATTGTTTGGATTTGCAAAATGCAGTTCGGATATGGAGCGATCAAAATTCCATCCGGCTAAAAAATCTCTTTGCGGACCTAAACTTCGGCGGTGGATATAATACGGATCGGCGTTGATTTTAGCGGTGTCGGCAAGCATAGCACGATATGTTCGGGCTTGTTTTCGCCACTTGGGAAATTGTTCCAAACGATTGACAAAAGTTTCCAACGGACCGTAGTCGCCAACAATCAGCGAGCTTTTGATAAAATCGTTGAGAACAAAGGGTTTTCCCCAAACTTCAAACTGATTGAATGCCGATGCCAAAGCCATGGCGTGGAGTTCCATATCGGCAAGAAAAAGATAGGACGCCCGCAACAGAAAAATATGAGATTCCTGTTCGCCAATAAGATTTTGAAAACCGTAATAGTCGCTGTAAGAGAAAAAATTCTCCAACAGTTCGCCGGTATGAATCAGTGCATATTTGATGAGAACAACCAATTTTGCCCACAAAATTTCGACTTGATCGGTCGTAACTTTACCCACTTTCAAATCATTGGAAATCAATTGTAAAAGGTTGTTTCCATGCAATAAAATATCATGCCAATTGTCGTTCTCAATAGCCGTATTAATTTTGGTAACGATGCGTTCGTATTTGGCTTCGGGACTTCTATCGAAAACCGAAGTAAACTGATACAAGCTTAACCCCAAAACAAGCAACGCCAAAATGCCTCCATACCAAAAGGATTTTTTAATACGTCGCTTTCGCTTGACACGAAAATTTTTTAGAAGGAAGTTTTTCATGCTGACCTACTCTCTTTCCGGTACGTCGCCGACGCGAACAAACTCGCTTTCTGCGGATGCAAAACCTCCGGAGTTGGGAGCAGTGAGAGATAACGAAAGGTCGGCACCATCTCGCGTAACATCGCCCGGCATATCAACGAACCATTGTCCGTCGATTTTGCTGAGTAAAACCCGCCGTTTGACACCATCAACTTCATAATAGCAAATTGCTTTGCTTTTTTGAACGTCCATGCTTAGAATTTTGAACGCTTGAAACATATCCAATCGAGAACTCGGATCAAATTCGAACATCATAGCGGTATGTGCCAAAGGTTCCAAAGAGGCTTCGGTGACCAATTCTGCTACGGCATCAAAATCGTTGTCGATGTAATAGAGTTGCAGAAATTGTTGAGCTACGCGTTTGGCGGAATTGTCGCCACACGAGCCGAACAACCAAGAGCCAAGCACGATAGTTACTAAGGTAATAAGTGTTTTTGTTTTCATGATTTTTTTGTTTTTAGGGTGTAATTTTTTACAAAGATACGGAAAAAAAATGAGATTTACAAATTCTTTTTGTATTCAAAGACGGGTTCTGCGGCAACGTTGTGCTCTGCTCGTATCCTCGCTAAAGATCTTTCGAAACGTTTCATTGCCGCGTCCTCGCGTTTTTTGTAGTACGCACTCCGCTCTTTCTCCGTCATATCTTTCGTCATTTCATAATTGTAGTCGCGTATTTTGCGAATGTCTTCCAGCGTGAAAGCCGGGCTTAATACTAATTTGGGCTTTTTCATAACCTACCTCCTTTTTTAGATCAACATATTGGGTGAAACAATGGATATTTCCCGATAATTATTTATGGCGTTCACCACCTTCACTCCCGCTACAGTCCTGACATTGACCAGGTGCCGAAAATTCCAGGACACCAGATAATCGCAGTGGTTGATAACGGATAGAGCAATGTGCATACAGTCATCAAAACTCTTTTGAGAAAGAACGTTCTTGGCTATATAATCTTTTGCTAATTCTCTAGATTCCAGTGTTCTCTCAAGAACAATCAATTCTATTTCTGCTAACTTTGCCTCCATAAACGTTCGTTTCGGTTCCTCGCAACGTCCGATTTCATCTAAGACCGTTCTTGAAATGAGAACATCGTATTGTCCTGTTTTCAGAATGTCCCAGAATGCTGATGTTTCCGCCATTTTCTCAGGGGTATCGGGAGCATCTAAATGGCTGATGACAGAGGTGTCGAGATATAGTTTTATTTTTTTCATCGTATCCGTGATTGAATGTGCAAAATTCCACTGCAAAGATACACAAAATTTTCGAATTGCACAAATTTTTTTATTTTGCGTCCGTAGGGGCACAAAATTTTGTGCCCCTACACAACGATGATGCCACCGGATTAAAATTCTCCTCCTTTGGAGGAGTACGGCGAAGCCGGGAGGTGGTTTATGACGAGGGGTTTATGACCATAGCCGGCGAGGGGTTTATGACCACCCCGTCGCTACGCGACACCCCTCCAAAGGAGGGGAATTTAATTTACAATTTACGGATTTACGATTTACGATTTTTTTGGTTCATAATTCATAATTCATAATTCATAATTCATAATTCATAATTCATAATTCATAACCCATAATTCTTATTTAGACAATGTACAAATTTCATAGGTCAAAACATTGAAAACCAAAAAAATAACGTTATTTTTGAAAAAAAGATGAAAAAAAAAGTGAAAAAAATTTGGTTTTTTCAAAAAAAGGTTGTACCTTTGTGGCGTGATAATATATAACACGAACGTAAAAAACGAAAAACAAAACAACGCAAAAAAAAACTGACGAAAAAAATAACGAAGACTCTGAACGAAAAAAAACAATCATCAAAACAAAACAATCACCCTGAATAAACATCACCCTAACAAAACACATCACTCCAATTAAACCCAACACCACAAAACTTAAAAGACCAATTAACGCTTATTGAAAAACACTATTATGAGATTCCCCTTTACATTTACGAAAATTTATCGTCCTCGTGGCAACGTAACCTCAACCGAAGGTGCGCCTGACTCTGCCTATCTGCGGATAGAGCAGAGGGAGTAGTGCCTTATATTCTATTTTTGACAACTCCAGCATAATACACCCTTGGGCGGGGATAAGCCCGCTCAAACAAAACAAAACTCTCGATAAAAAAAACATTCGAGAAAACCAAACAAAAAGAAATAAAAAAAAATAATTAAAAATTTTAAAGTTATGAAAACGATGAAAAAAACAAAATTAGGAGGTTTCCTCCTTGCAATAGTGATGGCTGTCTTGCTAAACACTAATGCGAATGCAAGCAACATTCAAATTACTACCGAGCCTACAATCGAAGTTGCTATGCCCGGATTGAAAGTTGTGAAATTCAGCTTGTCCTGGGAGTACTCTTGGAGATCTGCCCAGTTGAACAACTGGGATGGTGCATGGGTATTTGTCAAATACCGTATCGGTATGGACAGTTGGGACCACATGTACTTGGATCATTCCTACAACCCGGGAACCGACCTGAACGCCAACGGCGTGCCAATGGCATTCACCTATGGCTTCACCGGACAAGGTGACCAAGAAAAGGCTGTTGGTGTATTCCTTTACCGTCAAGGAAACGGACAAGGAGACATCAACTGGCAAAACCTCTCTGTGCGTTGGAGATATGATACGGAAAACACCTACGTATCTCGTCCGCAACTCTACACCGACGATGATGTGATCGTTAGAGTATTTGCTATCGAAATGGTATACGTGCCGGAAGGTGTATACTTCTTAGGTGATGGTGCCAACAAAAACGGTAACTTCTGCAAAGCCGACGAATTGGATCACATCATTCTGCCTTTCCAAGTGCGTAGTGAAGCTTCGATCGGATTTGGTCTCAGACCGGACGAAGAAGACGGACTTATGGACGTTGCCGGTATGCTTTCCGTAGTAGGTAGCAATGTAGCTCAAGAAGGCAGCGGCCTCGGACCAACCGACCCGCTTGCTCTTTCTGCATTGTACCCTAAAGGATTCCAAGCATTTTGGATTATGAAATATGAAGTTACCCAAAGTGCGTATACGGATTTCTTGAACACCTTAACTACAGCACAACAAACCAACCGGATTCGTGTTGACGGAAACTCCGGGGTAGATGTATGGGTGATGCGTGCTCCGGGCGTGGTTGATAGAAACTCTATTCGTATCAAAACGCCGGGGGTTATCGAATTTGCTATGGACGCAACGCCGGGTGCCGGTTATGATCAAGACGACGACGGACGCGGTGTGCCTTGTGCGATGGGTAAAGACGACCTTTTGGCATATTTGGACTGGTCGGGACTTCGTCCGATGACCGAGCTTGAGTATGAAAAAGCTTGTAGAGGTCCGATCGGAGCCGTTCCGGGAGAATTTCCATGGGGAAATACCTTCCAAATCGGCGCATCAGCTCCGGCTACACATTTAATTAATAGAAACTTGCCCAATGAGGCGATTACCTTACCCGATGGAGTGAACCATAATAACCTCGGTGCTAATGATGCCGACCGAATGGCTTTGATAACCCGCAACGGTGCCTTTGCAACGCCAAACAGCGACCGGATCAAAGCCGGTGCAACCTATTGGGGTATTATGGAAATGGGATCCAATATGGCAGAACCTGTGATCAATGTGAATACCGAAGAAGGCAGACGTTTTACCGGTCGTCACGGAGACGGACGTTTGGCGGTAGACGGAACAGCGAACGTACAACTTTGGCCCACCACTTATGCCGGTTTGGGACATCGTGGTGGAAACGTAGCCAACGGCTTAGCCACAGGCGGTGGTGGTTTGCAAACCACCTCGTCTCGTGAAGTTGCCGAAAATACCTGGCCCCACAGATACTGGACCGGTGGTAGAGGCGTTAGAACCGCAACAGGATCCAACGCTTGGTAAACCCCAAAAGATCGAGTCTAAATATAATTTCAAAAATATAAAAAATATACACAATGAAAACATTACAAAAAATCAGAACAACAATGGTAGTAGCCATTCTACTACTGTTTTCCGGATCGATCTGGGCAACCAATATACAGATCACCAAAGGACCGGAAATTGTAAGAAAAGAAATTGCCCAAAATAAAATCACTGTTAGATTCAGCGTAAGTTGGGACAATTCTTGGAACTTAATCTCTCCTCCAAACCACGATGCCGCATGGATCTTTATGAAGTATCGTACGCTTGGACGACATGGATTTCAACATTGCTATTTGCATACTACCGACGAAGCGGTGGTAAAAACCATGGCCGGCAGTACACGCTATGTGCAAGAATACGGCGAATCGCCCCGTCCGTATCAACACGATGCTGCGGTAGGTATTTTCCTAAACCGGATTGAAAAATCGGAGGGAACCACTACTTTCAACGATATTGAATTGGAGTGGGATATCTCCGGAACAGGCATCACTGCCGAAACCGTTCTCTCGGTTCGGGTCTATGCTATAGAAATGGTCTATATTCCTATTGGAGCATTTTACTCGAACAACACAATATACGAAACAGGTGCTCCGACTACCATGCCGGCAGGATCTGCACTTCACCAAGTTTGGCCTCTCGGTACCAACCCGTTTTATATTATGAAACACGAGGTAACTCAAGCCGCTTGGGTGGATTTCTTGAACACCTTGGATTATGAACAACAATTGCGTTTGAGCCATGTAGACCCCAGATCAGCGGCAAACACCTCGTTTGCAACCGGTACCTTGGCTAACTCGCGCATGATGATTAGAGTGCGTGTGCCTTCAATCGGCAATGCTCCGGCGGTATACGGCTGTAATGTAACCGTTTCGGGCGACTGGAACCACGAAAATCAGGGAGGAAACATCCCGATGTTCGGATTGGCTTGGACCGATATCACAGCCTATTTGGATTGGGCAGGTTTGCGTCCGATTACGGAATTGGAATACGAAAAGGCGTGCCGAGGTGAACTACCGGTTGTTGCCAACGAATTTGCATGGGGTAATGCAAACTTCCTCGGATCGATTGGTTTTAACGACCAAAACCGTCCGAATGAGGTTTCCGGAACGACCGGAGCTAATATCGCCATTCCGCATACCCCTAACGAAGCCACAGCGATGACCGCACAGGTAGCCGGAGTTTCCGGAAAATGGCCCATTCGTGCCGGTGCCTTTGCCAGAGAAAACACCACCCGACATGAAGCCGGTGCATCGTATTGGGGGGTATTGAACCTGTCTGATAATGTGCCCGAACGTTTGATTACCTACGAACATACCGACGGAAGAGGTTTTGACGGTACGCATGGAGATGGAAATCTCCTTGGAACCGGACTTTCAAACGTACAATCTTGGCCCGCACAAGATGCAACCTTGCAAGTGCCATGGCTACCCGTGCCGGGAGTTAACAGTACGACAGCCAACGGACAGGGCTATAGAGGTATCTCCTTAACCAATACCAATAATATCCCCGCATGGACGGCAGCCAACTTTGGTGTGTCTACCCGATTGGCAAATGCTATCAATAACCCCAATAATATCAGAGACCCTTGGACCGGATTCCGCGGCGGACGTTCGATTACGGTTGAATTTAGCGTTATGGCTCACCCATCGTTAGCCAAAATCGGAAACGCGGTGGCAGCTAAAAGAGCCAACAGTACGGCTACCGGAGCAAACTTCCAAATACTTCGCGTATCCGGAGTGGGTGGAGAGTTGCCTTACAAGTTCCAATGGTATTGGGCAGACAGTCCGGAGGGTAACCAGCCATCATCTGCCAATCTCATCGAGGGTGCTACCACAGATGCGTATACCCCTCCTAATGATGTAGCCCATACTGAGCGTTATTTTTTCTGTGTGATTACAGAGCAAGATGGGGAGGGTGAATCAGTTATAACCAATACCAGTGGAGCACATACGGTATTGGGTGTAGGAACCAATCCGAATCTGGTGAATGTAAACACCAACCTTACTGTGGGAACAGCGTTGTTAACCGTTGCTCCAACCGGTGGTGCCGCACCTTACCGCTACCAATGGCTTTACAATACTGCCGCAAATAGCACAGGAGGAACCCCGATTGTGGGTGCGGAAAATTACACCTATCACCCGATTATTCCATACGGAAGCACCAATTTCTATTTCTATTGTGTGATTACGGATAATGAGGGTGCCACAGTGCGTACCGATATCTCCGGAGTTCATTACGCCACACCTATAAACTATACTTCAGCTACTCAAACCTCAGTACCCCTGCCTATTGGTATCTATCGTTTTGAAGTATGGGGAGCCAGTGGCGGACTCGGATTTACTACAGCAGCAGTAGCAAGCACTTCAGGATTTGGCGGTTTTGCAGCCGGAAACTATAAAGTGACGGAGGCTCACAGCATAAATGTCGTTGTAGGTGGTGCCGGAACAAATTCATCTGGTACTACCGTTGGAGCAAGCATTAATGGAGGCCATAACGGTGGCGGACTCGGTGGTTCAGCAGCCGGTAGCCGCGGTGGCGGTGGCGGTGGCGGAGCAACGCATATCTCCTTGAATCCCGGACTTTTGAGTGTTCAAACTGCACGCGATGGTATCCTATTGGTTGCCGGTGGTGGTGGCGGTGGAGCATGGACTGCTTCGAATACTTATATTGGAGGAGCCGGTGGAGGAGCCAGCGGAACAGCATCTCTTACCACAGCCGGTGTATCAACAACTAACATCAGTTTAGCGACCGGAGGAACAGCAACAGCCGGAGGTACAGCGGGACAAGCTGGTAACGTGGCGGTTAATAGAACCGCACTACCTGGTACTCCAGGAGCAGGAGGTAGAGGTATCATACATTCTGCCGGTCAATCCGGTGGTGGCGGCGGTGGCGGCTGGTATGGCGGCGGCGGCGGCGGTCGTATCACTAATACCAACAATACCAACCCGAGCGGTGGAGCCGGTGGTTCCGGTTATCTGGGCACAGCCAATGGTTTGGTGGGTTCATTAACCACAGGGATGTACGGCACTTATAATACTGTAGGTGGAGCTAATCAAACCGGTGCAGCCAATGCAACCAATCCGCAAAGCCCGCAAGGTGCAGCTGGAATAAATGCAGTCCGCAACGGTGCAGCTCGTATTTACAGATTCCAATAACACAAGGTTAGGGTCGTTTCGACTCCGCTCAACGACCGGTACACGGTACACGGTGCACGGTGTGAATAATCGTCAATTGTTGACGACAAAGGAAACCGTTTACCGTTCACCGGTAAGCGAGCGGGGTCGAGGACCACAACAAATAAGTAAATAAATTGTTCGTGTAACTAACCTAAAACCCTGTGTCATTCATCGACTACTATAAGGTTAAATCAAGATGGATAACCCTCTTACGAGGCTGCATCTTTTCTTTTCTGATACTATCAGTATGGATGGTTGTGTCAGAAAATAGCCTATTTAGTTGGTTCGAGCGAGAATACTACACCGAGCCGGAAGACTTTACGGTCTTTCTATCGGAGGGTAGTTCCTCTGAGGAGGACGAGGAGGATTTAGAGGATCCTCTACCTCCGGAATACTGGGGTTCGGGCTTTTCGTCCGCTGCTTTTGAGGCACCGGAAGAGCCTTACAGCAGTTTGTTTAGTGGAGATCAGGGTCATGGTTCCGTGTCTGCGGGCATGAACCGACCGATGTGGATCACTACAGGTAGCGGATTCGATGGTTTTGCGAGAAATCATCAAGATGCACCAACTCGTGCCGACAGTGTTTTATACCGAGGCGGTATTCAAGGCGAAGGTTTTGTTTCACGCGGTTTTGATATCTCACCATCGCAATTTACCGGCGGCTTTTTCGACGGTTTTGCAAGAAATTCTCAAGATGCTTTGACCCGAGCCGACAGTGTTTTATACCGAGGCGGTTTAAGGGGTCAAGGTTTTATGTCTCGCACTACGTGGTCCGAACAGATATCACTTCCACAGTTTACAGGAACTGTTTCCGATGGCTTTGCAGGCGTAGCCAAAGATGATTTAACCCGAGCTTATGACACCTTGTATAGAGGTGGTTTACGAGGCGAGGGTTTTTCAGTTCGTAGCCAAGTGCCGAAAGAATCGGGTTATTTGTTTGACGGCGGACGTTCGGACGGTTTTGTCGGCTTAGCCCAAGATGCGACAGAAACGCCATACAACAATTTGTATAGAGGAGGCGGTCGAGGTCAGGGCTTTGCGATGTATACCATGCATTTGCAAGATTCGAGCACGATGTTTACGGGCGGTCTTTCCGATGGTTTTGCCATAGGGATTCGAGATACGGCGGTACCTACGCCGTTTTATACCGGAGGCAGAGGTCAAGGTTTTATTCAACGCGGCATGTTTGCTCAGCAATATGTTCCGGTTGAATACTTGGGCAACGGCGGTCAAGGTTTTACCACCCGCAGTATGCCTTACAGTTATACCTCGTTGTATGCCGGTGGTCCATCCGATGGTTTTGCCGGACGTATTTACAATGATCCGCGAGATACGCTCGAGGGCATTGCTTATATCAGCGATAGTGGTCAAGGTTTTGCCCACTATGTTATCGCTCATGAAAAAGGCTTTTTATACGATGGAGGCGAATCCGATGGTTTTGCCGGTTTTGCCGGAGATACGGAGGAAATGCCTGACGACATTTTGTATAGAGGCGGTGTTCGCGGTCAAGGTTTTGCTATGAATAGCATGCCATTGTCATCAAGCAACCACTTTGTCGGAAGCAAGTCCGATGGTTTTGCCGGAGCCGACACCAATACGTTGATTTTAGCTGACGGAGACTTGTACATCGGCGGCGACAGAGGTCAAGGTTTCAGTTCTCGGATGATTAGTCGTTCGGTGAGTCATTTTGACGGCGGCATTTCCGATGGTTTTGCCGGCGAGGTCAACGATATGGATACGATTGAGTATGATGCGTTGTATCGAGGTGGCGACGAGGGTCAAGGTTTTGCTATGAATAGCATGCCATTGGTAGCGAGCAACCACTTTGTCGGAGGCGAATCCGATGGTTTTGCCGGAGCCGACACCAACACGTTGATTTTCGCTTACGAGGATTTATATGCCGGTGGCGATGGTCAAGGTTTCATATCTCGCATGTTTGATTTACCGGATATGGTGAACTATATCGGAGGCGAATCCGATGGTTTTGCGGGCGATGCCGACGATGATCTTACCGTAGCCGATCCGATTTACAGAGGCGGCGGCGAAGGTCAAGGTTTTGTATCGCGTATGATGCCAAGTCCTGAAGTCAATATCTTTATTGGCGGAATTTCCGATGGTTTTGCCGGAAAAGCGATAGATGATTTGACCCGTGCCGACAGCGTCTTGTATAGAGGCGGCAAAGGTCAAGGTTTTGTTTCGTTTGGCATGGATATGGCATCGAGCACTCCTTATGTAGTCGGTATTTCCGATGGTTTTGCACAAGGCTGTTACGATGAAGGCACCGAGACCCCATGTTTAGAGCCTGATCCACCGTTTGAATGTCCGAAAGATTGTTATCCACCGGATTGCGAATTAGATGAACGTTGTCCACAACCAACCCGATTTACCGGCGGTATTTCCGATGGTTTTGCCGGCGGAGCACTTGATGATCCGAGAGATACCGTAGCTCAGGTTTATATGGGCGATGGAGGTCAAGGTTTTGTTTCTTTGGGCAATGTTGCTCATCTGAAATCACTTCATACCGGAGGTATTTCCGATGGTTTTGCGGGTACCACTAATCCTGCGGATTCCTTTGCTCATATTCATAGAGGCGAAGGCGGTCAAGGTTTTGTATCTCGTTTCAGTTTGTTTACCACGCTTGAGGATAAATTCTCGGGTGGACTTTCCGATGGTTTTGCCGGAAAAGCCAAAGATGATTCCATTCTTGCCGACAGCGTGATGTATTTTGGCGGCAACGGCGGTCAAGGTTTTGTATCTCGCAGTTTTGCTCGGATGGTTACTACCTTTACCGGAGGAGCATCCGATGGTTTTGCCGGAGATGCCAACGATAATGATTCTATTTTGTACTACTATCAATTCAGAGGCGAAGGCGGTCAAGGCTTTATTTCCTCCGGAGATCCATTTGTAACCCACGATGCTTATGTTGGTGGACTTTCCGATGGTTTTGCCGGCGATGCCGATGATGCTTTAACTCTTGCCGACAGTGTGATGTATTTTGGTGGCGATCGCGGTCAAGGTTTTGCACATCGCAGTTTTGCTCGCATTGTTACCTCGTTTACCGGCGACAAATCCGATGGTTTTGCCGGCGAAGTTCTTGATGCTTTAACTCAAGCCGACAGTGTGATGTATTTTGGCGGCGACGAAGGTCAAGGTTTTGTTTCCCGCATCATGAGTTATACCATCCAAACGCAGTATTCGGGTGGTCCGGCAGATGGTTTTGCCGGCAAATACAGCGATAATGATTCTATTCTGTATTACTATCAATTCAGAGGCAACGGCGGTCAAGGTTTCACCGTTGGCAAAGAAATTCCATACGCACACGAAAATCTTGGCGATGGTTTTGCCGGAGCAGCCTACGATACAGCCATACTCTTTACGCCATGGTGGTACGGTGGCATAACCGGACAAGGTTTTGCTTCTCGTCAGAAAGCCCCATCACCGATGCCGGGTTATTATGGCGACGGTGGTCAAGGATTTGCTTCTCTTGAAATGAAGCATGAGAGAAGAACTAAATTTACCGGAGGACTTGCAGATGGTTTTGTCGGCAAAGTTTTGGATAATTTAACCAAAATCGACAGTGTGATGTACTTCGGCGGCGAGGAAGGTCAAGGATTTGTATCTTTGGGTAATGTTGTTGCGATAAGGACACTCTATACCGGACATATTTCCGATGGTTTCGCAGGTTTGAGTAACGATGATCCGACCGTTAGAGATGTTGCTCTCTTTGCCGGAGATTGGGGTCAAGGTTTTGTGTCACGCGGTCTAAGTAGAGAATACACCGCTTACACCGGTAATAATTCCGATGGTTTTGCCGGCAATAAAAACGATAACGATTCAGTTTCATACCATTATTTATTCAAAGGTGAAGAAGGTCAAGGTTTCATTTCTTTGGGTATGGAAGCACGAGTATACTCACACTTTGTTGGCGGCATTTCCGATGGTTTTGCCGGAGCGAGCAAAGATACCGACTTGACCATAACGATATTTAGAGGTGACGAAGGTCAAGGTTTCACCTCTCAACTTGCAGCCTTACCGCCATTGTCAGCCTTTGTTGGTGGCATTTCAGACGGTTTTGCATACATTGGCAGAGACAGTATTTTGATTGACTTTGTTTACAATGTTCATTTTACAGATACCGTGGTTTGTTTGGGTGACACGGTACGCTTTGACAGCATCACCCACAACGGTTATTTAGACAACTATTATTGGACAACCCTTGCCGGAGCACCTTTGAGTATCATTAACGATACCACTTATTATCATACGCCAACCACTCGTACAGGTTATCAGATTGTGATTACCGATGTTCATGGTAAAGAATATCGCGACACGATTTTTGTACGCGTAGATACCCTCCACGTTACCATCAAAGAACCGGTTCTTTATGTTTGTGAAAATATGGGCTTTACCGTTGGAGCCGAAACGAATATAACTTCCTTTGGCACTTGGACTTGGGCAGGAGGCACGACGAATAATTTGGTCTTTGCCGATACCTTAAAAGCCGGCACGAGCAGTCGCAAATACACTCTCCATGCAGTCACCCGATATGGTTGTGAAGCAACCGGTAGCGTTGAAGTATTCAAACGTCCGGATGTTCCGACTATTGATTTTGCCTCTACGTTAGCCTCTTGCGATAATACCACAGCAGGTGTCATCGTTACACCGAGCATCGCAGCTTCGGAAAGCGGCTTGATCGCATCTTATGAATTTTTACCATCTCCGATAAGTGTTTCAGGTAACAACTACACGTTTGAGATTCTTAACAGAACGTTGATGGTATCGGTATTGATTACAACGGATCAAGGCTGTGAACGAACCGACACGATAGAATTGAGTTACGAGCCATTTGTTTACACTCGTGATTATGATCCGAGCCCAATCCTTTGCGACGGAGCCACGTTGACCCTTCCTGCTATCACCGGCGATCGTATTGCAGATTGGACATGGACTGTGTTACCGGAAGGCACTGTTTTAGATAAAACCGGTTTGGGAGGCACTTCAGTCCATACCCCAACCCAGAACACGACTTATGCAGTTACCATTTTCTTAACTGACGGATGTTTAGCATTCGATACCGTTCGAGCCAGAACCTCAACCATAGAATTATTTACTTCCGACGACTTGTTGGTTTGCGAAGGCGAAATCTTTACCGTAAGTGCGAGCGTTGCACCTTCAGGCGGATTTACTTGGACCTTTGACGATAAGACAAGTGTTAATGCGACCGTTACCGATTCGTTGGTTGGCGGAGCAACCCGCAGAGTATATTATGTGAACGCATCAACTGCGTTGAATTGTTTGGCATCAGACAGTGTTGTGGTAATTACACGCCCCAACAATTTGACCGATGCAGATTTGAGCTTTACCACCCGCTTTGTTTACGAGGACGGACTTATCTATGCAGAGATTACGCCAAGTATGGCATTAGTGGCTGATGGCGGTGTTGTTGAGACGTATAGTTGGAGTCGCACTCCGGCATCTAATACCGGATTGACCCACAGATTTGTTGTTGCTCCGTCTGAAAACTTCTTTGTTGATGTCTTTGTTGTTGATACCGGAGGCTGTTCAAGAACCGTTAGAGTAACTATGGATATCGATCCGTTTGTTTACATTCCGAATCAGTTGAAAGAATTGGAGATTTGTTTAGGTACTACCATTTCGTTGAATGGCGTTACAGGCGGTCGAGGTATTGCAGAATGGTACTGGACTCTTGCTCCTGCGGGCACCGTTCTACCGAGAGAGGTTGTGAACAGCGAAGTAACCAACAGAACGCTTTATACCCCAACCTTGTCAGATACGGTATTTATTTTGGTGTTGAAAGATTTCCAAGGCGATTACCATTACGATACGGTTCACGTAACCATCGAGGATGTAAGATTTGAAGTAGAGGATGCTATCCTAACCTCTTGCGGCGGAGTTCCGTTTGTAGTGAGTGCAACCTTAATTCCTGCTGCGACAGAATACGAATGGACTTGGTCGCCGGATCGCTTAAGTAACAGTGCAACGATTACGGATGTTCTTTTGGATACCATCAAAACCCAAATCTATTATGTAACAGCTACATCACCGGGACGTTGTCGATTAAGTACAACCGTAACCGTGAACAGACTTGAAGTTCCGGAAGTTAGTTTCGATCATACCGTACTTTGTAACGCAGAAGGCACAGCCACCGTTGTTACGGTAACCCCAAGCATTCCTGCAGGTTCTACCGACGTTCTCGAATATATCTTTACGCCGGCACCAATCAGTGTAGACGGAAACACTTATACGTTTAGCATGCCGGGCTCTCCGATCTTTGCTTCGACTTTGGATATTCGCGTAGAAATCATCAGTACAGACGGTTGTGGTCAAGTTCCTCAAACCATTAGAGCAAGTCGTCCGGCGTTTACCGTTAGAGATCTTTCACCAAGAGATACCTTGATTTGCGGTGGTGGCTCTGTAAGACTTCCGGGCATGACCGGTTCGGGTATTGCCGAATGGTATTGGAAAACCGAAAACGGCACCGTATTGGATCTCAATGATGGTATTTCAACCCATCAACCTGAATCCTCTACATACTACGTAGTTACAACCACTTCAACCATGGGATGTGTGGTGTATGATACCCTCCATGTAGCCGCAGAACCTAAACTCGAACTTAATTTACCACCAACGCAGATGGTTTGCGATAATGAGCCGTTTACACTTACGGCAGCTCCATCGCTACCTGCAACATTAGTTTGGACCCTTGCCGGCGGAGCAACGAGCACCGGATTATCAATAACCGATGTTTTGGCAACCGGCGTTCCACAACGGATTTATTCTGTAACCGGTCGTACAGCGATTGGCTGTGAGGTAACCGAAAGCACTCAGGTTGTTAAACATAATTTGCAGATCTCCGGCGTTACCTTTACCCACGAGTTTATATGCGACGGCACCAGATCTTTGGTGAAAGTTACCCCAAGTCAAGCGGCATCTCCGATGAGTTCGATACATGCGTTCAACTTTACACCGGCACCGATCAGCAGAGACGACAATGTTTATACGTTTGAGTTCCCTGTGGGTTCATATTTGAACTTGAAAACCGTTATCACCGATGCCAATGGTTGTCAAACCAATGCAGATGATTACGCCATTTACGGCATACCGACCAACATTTCGTATCGTTTAAGAGATACTACGATTTGTTACGGAGCACAAGTTATTTTACCGACTGTTACCGGCGAAGGTATAGCGGATTGGTATTGGTCAAATATCTACGGCGATCGTCTGATGAAATATGGCGGTTTGTCTTATGATCGTCCGAACGCAGCAGATTCGTTATATATCCTGACGATTATTTCTGAAATGTGTGTGGCAAGAACCGATACACTTCGCGTAAGCATACAAGATTTCTGGTTAGACGTTGTGAAAGACTTTAATGTGTGCGAAGGTTCTGTATTTACAGTTGGTGGTTTGACCAGTCATCCGGCGTATGTAGAATGGACATGGGGTGATGGCCAAATGGAACCAAACTTGTGGTTTACCAGTCAGTTGCCGGAAGGTGTAACAGAAATGATTTTCACTGCGACAGCAAGGAGCTACAACGATCTCGGCGGTATGGGTTGTATGGCAACCGATAAAGTGGTTGTTCGTCAAATACCGGAAGGCGAAGTTGTGGAAATTATGTTTGCCGAACTATTCCATACCGATGCTCAAGGAGAGATGTATATTACCATCACACCAAGTATCGTGAATACGATAACCAACGGAGTATCTTTATATGAATTTATTCCGGCACCAATCGACTTTGCGGGTAATAGTGTGATTTATATGATTCCGGAAGATGGTTTCTGTCTGTTCTTGAAATCCAATGACCCATCAGGCTGTATTGAAAGCAAGGAAGTATGTTTCAGACGTCCGGGATTCGAACACGTTAGAACCACAAGAGATACGACTATTTGTGAAGGCGGTACGGTAACATTAAATTCATTCGTAGGTAAAGATGTGAAAGAATGGTGGTGGGAAATTCTGCCGGACGGAACAAGATTAGAACCGGAAGGTGATGATAGCACATCGTACCACTCACCGCTTGAAACAACCGTTTATGCGTTGGTGATGATTGACAGTAATGACCGTGAACATACGTATCGCATTACGGCAACTGTTGAAATTCCAACTGTTGAATTCCTCATTGACACCATCGTTTGTCTAAATACACAAATTACGGTTGACGTTCAGTTATCACCGGATGTACCTGCAATTTACACTTGGACTTATGGCGGCAAAACCGAAGTAGCCCCTATTCGAGCGATTTTTGACCGATTTACAGAAGAAGATTTTGTAGGACGTACGTATATTGTGGATGTGGTTACCGCCTCAACATGTACGGTTACAGACAGTATCACGATAAAAACCTATCCTGAACCGCCACGTCCTGACTTTACACATACATTTGAAGGCACAGACTACTTGACGATTATGAGTATCACTCCAAGTATTCCGGCAGGACCTGACAGCGAAGTTCTTTCGTATACATTCAGTCCTTGGTCTACAGTTAAACCTGATGGTTCATACGATTTCTTGATTGATCACTATCTTGATGTTAACGTAAGAATAGAGGATGCCAACGGCTGTTTCAGAGATACGTTGTTGAGATATGCATTGTCTCCATTCGCACATTCTCGCAATACGTTTGATCAAATTGTTTGCGAAGGCAATGAAATCATGTTAGATACCTTCTTAGGTATTGGTGTTGAAGAATGGTACTGGGTGGCTTTGGCAAATGCAGTAACCGAAAAAGACGATACCTTAACCAAAGAAGCCGACGGTAGAACTTATCACGCACCGCTTGTTACGACAACCTATCAGTTAGTGATGATTGACAGCAACGGACGAGTATACCGGAGTAATGTGGTTGGAACTGTTACACCGCATGACACCTTAGTTGTACAATTTAATCAACCGAATAATCTTGATATTTGCGAAGGCACACCATCTGTAACTTATGTACCGACCGTTACCCGAGGAGGTCTTAGTCCTCAACTATCTTATCTCTGGACAACAGAAGATGACTTCAGTTTTGTAAGACCGGATTCGTTGCGAGGTGTGATTAGGACCCAAGATCTTGCTCCGGGCGAGTACGAATTTAATTTAAGAATCAGAAGTACCAGAGCCTGTGTAGGAGATTTGGATACGATATTGAAATTCAGAATAGTATCACGTCCGCAATTCGAAGAATTGTTTGAAAGAGACGAAGATTTGATGGCTTGTAAAAACTACGGCGTACCGGTGAGTGTACAAATCACATCAGGTACTGTATCTTGGTCGGGTGGTCTATGGCAAGACATCAGTGAACACAATGATGGTACAGCCGTTATACTTTCTCCAACGACCAGAACACGCTATATTGCTACGGTAACCAATGCAACAGACTGTTTTGCTCGCGATACCGTTTGGGTCGATGTTCAAGATTGTCCGTTGGGCGGAACGTTGAGTATTTATCCATGGCGTCGTAGCGGTTGGTGGAATACGGATTTGACTTGGGATGAAGTCGATGCTTTGGGTCGTCCGGCAAATTATACCGAAGAACCGGAAGTTGCTCCGAAATGTACAGGCGAACGTGAACCAAGCACAATTCCTTCTTATGCGGATTGTATCTTAGTTGGCGATCCTGCCGGTTATGACGTTGTAGCAGTAGACACCATTTGTCAAAGCGATACCGTTACCCTTCGTTTCATCGGACTCGGTTGGACCGATCCGGTTGCAGGTATTACCGCAGAACTCACCTGGTTGATAGATTATGAAGAATTAACCTCAGACGATATTATGTTTGTAGATTCGTCATTCTGTCCGGATCATAATGCGGCATCACTTATCTTAACTAATTTGCCGGCAGGACGAGTTCGCGTTAATGCAAGATTACAAATGTCAGAAACCGTGATGTTCCAAACAGCGTCACAATTCATAACGGTTGTTCCTCGCAAAGAAGCAGAAGTTGGTATCACAGCCTCAGCACCAAATACCGTATTGGGTGGAGGAGCACGGTTCGAAGTAGAAGGCGACAGTATTCAAATTTGTGAAAACGAAACCGGCTTGCTGTTTACTGCAATATCAACAGGTGTAGCCCATTTGAATGCAAATCCGACAAGAGAATGGCAGTATTTAGGTTATATGACTGATGGCGAACCTGTCTATGGTTGGGTTCAAATCGCAGAACCGGAACGCCGTTATACATGGCATGTAAACGGTGTTGCACAACCAAGATGGGGTGATGCTCGCGACACAGCATTCTTGTATAGCAACGAAGATCAAGAAAAAGAACGTGATTCGGTTTGGGTAGAAATTTCAGTTTGTGATTGGTGCGTTCAACCGGGTATTGCAAATTCGGATACTATAATCGTAGTCAAACGTCCGGTTCCACAAATAAGATTCGAAACTGTAGATAACAGCATTATTGCAGGTATGATGGGCAGTCCATATCAAGGACGCTTTGCTCCGGATACCATGCGTAGAGATATTGACTCGGTACAAATCCATGCACTTGACAGTTCTATGGTAGCGAACCAATTGGTAGGCGTTCGCAGTGTAACTTGGGCAACCCATGCGAGTATCGTGGATCGTTCCGCAATAGAGGATACTATCATTGTTAGACCGACCGTCAACACAACGTATACCGCAACATTGGTTAACGAATTCTACTGTACGGCTACCGGAACCCTAACCATTCATGTGTTGCAACCACCTGCAATTACCTTACATCCAACCAATCGTGAGATTTGCGAAACAGGTGATGCATGGTTTGGTATTGCGAAAACCGGTGACGGAAACTTAACGGTTGAGTGGAATCGTAGAGATCAAGCTGATGCAGATTCATTCGCTTTGGCGAACAGTTCGAGTGCAAGCAATCCGAATCCATGGTTTGGCGTTGATACCGACACCTTGTTTGCCGGCGGTTATTTGGGCACACCACTCTATCACCCATTAGCACCGGGCAATGTATTGGATAGCTTGCGTCATGTATCAGATAGCGGTTCATACTACTTTGCACGCGTTTGGTCGGATATTCCGGGCTTTGATACCGTTAAGTCTAATGAAGCAAGATTGAATTTGATCAAAGCTGAATCCATTAACGCAGGTATCGATCCTGAATTGATTGCCGGTTGCTTGGGAGATGAATTAATCCTTCATTTAACTTCAGGTGATTTTGCTTCGGGTGACGGCACAGAGTACACTATAATATGGTATGTGAAAATGGAAAATGGTTCAGAATCTATGCGTTTTTCAAATGGAATGACGTTCAGACCAACCAACTTATTGCCGGGAGATAGTGTTCGTGCGATTGTAACATCCAACAAAATATGCTTGCGTGAAACCGCAGACACCACCGAATGGGTTGGTGTAGAAGTTTCGATGCCACCGACCGTTCAATTGACTTTACCAACCATTGAAACCGTTTGTGAAAATCTGCCGGCTGAAGTCATTGCCGGATTCTCAGAAAGCCAACCGAATGCCGTAATTACATGGTATATCAACGATGAGGCTCAACCGGAAAAAACACTTCCTGAAGGAGCTATCAGCGATACCTTCCGCTTTGCAGCTATTCCGGTTGGAGCAACAACCATTAGATTTGAATATACATTTGAAACACCATGTTCACCTAAAACAGTTTCATCACAAACGTTGATTGTTCCAACTATTCAAGGCAATACCATTGCTTCTACACAAACCATCATTCCAGGAAACATGGCTGCTGATTTGAACAGTGCGGTTGCCGGACAACCGGTATTTGCAGGCGGAACATTAAGTCTTGCTTACCAATGGCAAAGAAATATCGGAGATGGTTGGGTTGATGCAGGAACCGGAAGTGGAACCGGTGCAGGGTCAGGAAGAGGTATAAACTTGAATCCTAATCCGGTTAACATCGTTACAAATTACCGCCGTATTGTTATGGCAGGTGCTTGTAGAGATACAAGTAACGAGATTAGAATCGGCTTTGGTGAGATGGGTGAAGTTACCGATACACTCGGACGTGAATTGAAAGATACCCTAATTTGCTGGGATGATACGCTTGTACTACAGATCAGAGTAGCCGGTACAGATGACATCACTTGGCAACAATCTGTTGACGGTACGGTTTGGTCTTCAGTAGGCAGTTCGACATCTACCGTAGTTAACGGCAGTAGAGTGATTCATCGCTATGTGGTTACCAACAGAGCAAATAGGTTCTATCGTACATTTGTTGAAACTCCTATCGGATCATACTACAGTAGCACAATTGGCGTGAATTACAGTCGTCCGGTGTTGCAAGGCAAAACTCAATGGGATACTATCGTTTGTGTAGGTACTGACGTGAACTTGTGGGCAACCGTCAACGATCAAAGTCGTTTTTGGATTACCGATAGCGACAAAGTGGACATTGGTGCACAAGACGCCGTTGTAACCCGCTTGATTGAGGCAGATGCCATGTTCTATATCCGCATGATGGATACTTTGAACTGTCAAATTTTCGACAGCATCCGCGTTGTAGCAGGGGATACCACATCACCACAAATTAGTTTGGAAGTTGATAAAGATGTGATCTGTTCAGATGGCAGTGTAACGTTTACCGCTACGCCATCAACGATGATCAGCGGTGCTACGTTGGCATGGCGTTCTCAACCGGTTGTTGGAGGTGTAGCACCATCTACATTCGCAACAAGCGGCTTGACTCAAACTCGCACAGCATCACAACTTAACGGTAATAACATTTGGGTAGAATTGACCTATCCGGGCACTTGTCGCAATGTGAATCCTGCGGTTAGTGAGCAAATCGAAGTCGAGGTTGTGGGTACGGTTACTCAAACCCTCAATATCTATGCAGCGGGTCAGATTAATCCTGCAACCGTTGCGGTAGGCTCTGACGGAGAGATGAAGTTCTACGTTGAAGTGAACAACCGATTCACCGGTACAGGCGTTTGGACCTTGAACGGTACGCCAATCACTGAGGGCGTAGAGGCTACAGTTGTAGCAGACACAGCATACTTCACCGGATTGAGAGAAATTGATACGGTAAGATATATTTCGACTTCTACATTCGAATGTGTTATCTCAACAAGTAAAGTCGTATCTCGTATGGTGATTATTCATCGCAATGGATCTATTGCTGATGCAGATGGTCGCAAGTTTACCGATACAGCAGTTTGTCTCGACGAGGCACTTGTATTGCAAGTTGCAGATATTGAGGATGGTCATACTTGGAGATGGCAACGCTCAACCAACGCTACCAGCAGTTATAGCAGTATGACAAGCTACGGAACAGCCGACTACACTGCCGATGCACAGACTACATACTACTACCGTGCACAAGTTAATACCGGTATCAGAACGTATTACACCACTCCGGTACGCGTGGTAATCAGCCGTCCGGTATTGATTGACAAAACCCCATGGGATACCATTGTTTGCGTAGGCACAGATGTTAATTTATGGGCAACCGTCAACGATCAAAGTCGTTTCTGGATTACCGATAGCGACAAAGTAGACATTGGTGCACAAGATGCCGTTGTAACTCGCTTGATTGAGGCTGATGAGATATTCTATATCCGCATGATGGATACCTTGAACTGTCAAGTATTTGAAAGCACCCGCGTCATAGCAGGCGACACCACATCACCACAAATTAGTCTGGAAGTTGATAAAGATGTGATTTGCAGCAGCGGAGCCAACAGCAGTGTGGTGTTTACCGCCAGTCCATCAGCGACGATCCCAGGATTTAGGTTGATATGGTATTCTCAACCGATTACAGGCGGTTACCCACTTATTATGGAACCTATGCAGCTACCCGGACTCCCTCCTGCAGGCTTGACTCAAACTTACACAGCATCACAACTTAACGGTAATTATATTTGGGTAGAATTGATTTATCCGGGCACTTGTCGCAATGTGAATCCTGCGGTCAGCGAGCAAATCGAAGTTGAAGTTGTCAATACCGTTACTCAAACTCTGAACATTTACGCAGCCGGTCAGACTAATCCTGCAACTGTTGCCGTAGATTCTAAAGGCGAAATGAAGTTCTACGTTGCCGTGAATAATCAATTCACAGGTACAGGCGTTTGGACTTTGAACAGTATGCCGATTACTGAAGGTGTTGAAGCGACTGTTGTAGAAGACACAGCATATTTCATCGGATTGAAAGAAAGCGATACCGTTAGATATATTTCGACTTCGACATTTGAATGTGTAACACCGGCAAGTAGAGTGGTTTCTCGTATGGTGGTTGTCAACCGCAACGGATTTATCACCGATGTAGAGGGTCGCAGATTTACAGATACTTCGGTTTGTGCTAACGAAGCTCTTTTATTAACGATTGCAGAACTTGAACCGGGTTATACTTGGAGATGGCAACGTTCGACTAACGGTACTTCTTGGACTAACATGACTACATGGGGATCCAACCAACCGACTTATGCAGCGAATGCTACCACGACTTACTATTACAGAGCTCGTGTCCGTACGGAAAATGCAGCAAGAAATTACTATACCGATGCTGTTCGCGTAGTGATTAGTCGTCCTGTTCTTACCGGCAAAACTCGCATGGATACTTTGGTTTGCATCGGCACAGACGCCAACTTGTGGGTAACCGTAAACGATAAGAGCAGTTACTGGATTGCCGATGGCGGTGAGAACGAAAATATCAGCCGTCTCATCGAAGGTAATACAACATTCTCAGTTATCTTGCACGACTCGTTGGGTTGTGAAGTTAGAGAAACTATCCGCGTTCTTGCCGGTGATACTATTTCACCTGAGGTTAGCATTACGGTGAGTAAATCCGATATTTGTGCAACCGAAAGTGTTGTGTTTACCGCGACGACTTCAGCGATGATCACCGGAGCACAGTTGAGTTGGCATCAAGAGATTGCCGGCAATAGCAGTCCAATCGTCGGACAAACCGGAACCACGCTTACTCGCACGGCTACACAAGTAGAAGACAGACATATTTGGGCACAGTTGACCTATCCTGGCACTTGTCGCAATGTGAATCCTGCTATTAGCAACTCAATCGAAGTGGATGTTACACCTACTGCAATTCATAGCATGGATCTCTACGCTAACGGCGTGAAAAATCCGAATGCACCAATCGTAATACCGTCCGATGGTCCGATGAAGTTCTATGTAGCAACTACAAACCAAGATGTTGGAGGTGGTGTTTGGACAATGAACGGTCAGCCGGTTAATCCTGCGGATGTGGAAGGCGATACATTGACAGTTAATGCTGCGAAACAAGGTTACTATATTACGTATACTTCGACTTCGAATGTATATTGTGTCAATACAAGAACGCTTTCACGCACTGTCTTTATGCAAGGCAACGCTTACATTACGCTTTCTGACGGCACCGAAGTAGAGGAAATCTCAGTTTGTGCGAATACGGTTCTCAAATTGAGAATCAACGAACTTGAAGGCGTTCAAGATTGGAGATGGCGTCGTTCTGCAAATAACGGAGCGAGCTGGAGTACGGTTCATTCGTATGCAGCATCCGGCGTAGAGTTTACGGTTAATCCGATAGATGGTTATCTGTATGTTGCCCAAGTTAGAGCGACCGACGGACGTAACTATTATACTAATCCAATTCGCGTGAACATCAGCAGACCTGTATTGTACGGTCAAACACCAAACGGCACAGTTGTATGCGTTGGAGATGAAATCGAATTAATGGCAGAAGTTGGTCCAAAAGACACATTCTACATTGCAGACGGTGCAGCCAATACATTTGTAATAAAACAAATCAATACTAATCAAACCTTCCCAATCCGCGTAGTTGATACATTGGGTTGTGAAATCACAAGCAGCATCAGCATTGTTGCAGGCGATACGGTAACTCCGAAAGTAAGCATCAGTGTGAATAAAGATGTGATTTGTGCCAACGAAAGTGTTGTCTTTACTGCGACTACCTCAGGCTTGATTTCCGGAGCACAGTTGATTTGGCATCAAGAAATTGGCGGCAATACCAGTCCAATCGCAGGACAAACCGGTACTACTTTAACTCGTACAGCAGCACAAGTTGTCGGCAGACGTATTTGGGCACAGTTGACTTATCCGAACCCATACGGTTGCCGTGAGTTTAACGTAGCAGGTAGCGAGCCAATCGAAGTTGAAGTTAATCCAATCCTTACTCATAGTGTAGACCTTTACGCTAACGGCATTAAGAATCCGATTACACCGGTTGCAGTTCCTGCTGACGGCATTATGAAGTTCTATGTTGAAGTTCTCAATCAAGATGATGGCGAAGGTGTTTGGACGTTGAACGGTATTGCGGTTGACCTTGCTAATGTAGATCATGACACCCTCACATTGAGTGGTTTGGTACAAGGCGATCAAGTCAGATATACTTCGACCTCAACTTGGAGTTGTATCGACTTCGAAGTTGTAACCCGTATGGTTAACATTTCTGACAATGCTTATATCACAACGGTTGACGGACGTGAGATTGAGGATACTGCGGTATGTTCCGGCGAGATTGTAACCTTGAAAATTGATAATTTGGCAGGCGTTCAAGATTGGAGATGGGTACGTTCGACTAACGGTACCTCATGGAGTGCGGTAACAAGTTACGCAACAGATCAAGAATTCAATACCGATGGTACAACCGGTTACTTCTACGCTGCACAAGTAAGAACCACCAACGGACGCACTTACTACACGAATCCGATTCGCGTATTGATTAGCACGCCGACGTTGTACTACAAAACACCGAATACCACAGTTTGCGTAGGTGATGAAATGACTTTAGAGGTAGAAGTTGGTCCGAAAGATACGTTCTACATTGCAGACGCAGCAGCCAATACATTTGTAACAACCATTATCGAATCTACTCAAACCTTTGCAATCCGCATGGTAGATACGTTGGGCTGTGTACTTACCAACAGCATTCAAATTACGGCACTTGACACGACTTCACCTGAAATCAGCATAACCGTCGACAAAGATTATATTTGCAGCAGTGGAACCAACAGCAGTGTTGTATTTACCGCGACAACTTCCGGCATGATATCCGGTTCTACCTTGACTTGGCGTCAAGAAGTTCTTGCAACAGGCGATACCAGTGATATTTCAAGCGGTGTGGCAACCACGTTGACTCGCACAGCAGCACAGGTTGACGGCAGACGCATTTGGGCTGAGTTGACCTATCCGAACGCTTGCAGAATCACTAATCCTGCTGTCAGCAACAGTTTAGAAATAGATGTAGAAACTACGGTTACTCAAACTATGAATATCTATGCAGCCGGTCAAACCAATCCTGCAACAGTTATCGTATCGTCATCTACCGGAGATATGAAATTCTATGTCAATGTGGTTAACAGAATAGAGGGCGACGGAGTTTGGATGTTGAACGGCACACCAATCACTGAAGGCGTTGAAGCTACCATCGTTGAAGATACTGCATACTTCACAGGTTTGAGAGATAATGATATCGTAAGATACGTTTCCACTTCTACGTTTGCTTGTGTAACACCGGAATCTAAAGAGGTAGCACGTCAAGTTGTTATTCTTAGAAATGCGGTTATTACCGATATGACAGGACGTCAGTTTATTGATACGGTTGCTTGTGCAAATGAAGCACTTTTATTAACGATTTCGGGACTTGAACCGGGTTATACTTGGAGATGGCAACGTTCGACTAACGGTACTTCTTGGACTAACATGACTACATGGGGATCCAACCAACCGACTTATGCAGCGAATGCTACCACGACTTACTATTACAGAGCTCGTGTCCGTACGGAAAATGCAGCAAGAAATTACTATACCGATGCTGTTCGCGTAGTGATTAGTCGTCCTGTTCTTACCGGCAAAACTCGCATGGATACTTTGGTTTGCATCGGCACAGACGCCAACTTGTGGGTAACCGTAAACGATAAGAGCAGTTACTGGATTGCCGATGGCGGTGAGAACGAAAATATCAGCCGTCTCATCGAAGGTAATACAACATTCTCAGTTATCTTGCACGACTCGTTGGGTTGTGAAGTTAGAGAAACTATCCGCGTTCTTGCCGGTGATACTATTTCACCTGAGGTTAGCATTACGGTGAGTAAATCCGATATTTGTGCAACCGAAAGTGTTGTGTTTACCGCGACGACTTCAGCGATGATCACCGGAGCACAGTTGAGTTGGCATCAAGAGATTGCCGGCAATAGCAGTCCAATCGTCGGACAAACCGGAACCACGCTTACTCGCACGGCTACACAAGTAGAAGACAGACATATTTGGGCACAGTTGACCTATCCTGGCACTTGTCGCAATGTGAATCCTGCTATTAGCAACTCAATCGAAGTGGATGTTACACCTACTGCAATTCATAGCATGGATCTCTACGCTAACGGCGTGAAAAATCCGAATGCACCAATCGTAATACCGTCCGATGGTCCGATGAAGTTCTATGTAGCAACTACAAACCAAGATGTTGGAGGTGGTGTTTGGACAATGAACGGTCAGCCGGTTAATCCTGCGGATGTGGAAGGCGATACATTGACAGTTAATGCTGCGAAACAAGGTTACTATATTACGTATACTTCGACTTCGAATGTATATTGTGTCAATACAAGAACGCTTTCACGCACTGTCTTTATGCAAGGCAACGCTTACATTACGCTTTCTGACGGCACCGAAGTAGAGGAAATCTCAGTTTGTGCGAATACGGTTCTCAAATTGAGAATCAACGAACTTGAAGGCGTTCAAGATTGGAGATGGCGTCGTTCTGCAAATAACGGAGCGAGCTGGAGTACGGTTCATTCGTATGCAGCATCCGGCGTAGAGTTTACGGTTAATCCGATAGATGGTTATCTGTATGTTGCCCAAGTTAGAGCGACCGACGGACGTAACTATTATACTAATCCAATTCGCGTGAACATCAGCAGACCTGTATTGTACGGTCAAACACCAAACGGCACAGTTGTATGCGTTGGAGATGAAATCGAATTAATGGCAGAAGTTGGTCCAAAAGACACATTCTACATTGCAGACGGTGCAGCCAATACATTTGTAATAAAACAAATCAATACTAATCAAACCTTCCCAATCCGCGTAGTTGATACATTGGGTTGTGAAATCACAAGCAGCATCAGCATTGTTGCAGGCGATACGGTAACTCCGAAAGTAAGCATCAGTGTGAATAAAGATGTGATTTGTGCCAACGAAAGTGTTGTCTTTACTGCGACTACCTCAGGCTTGATTTCCGGAGCACAGTTGATTTGGCATCAAGAAATTGGCGGCAATACCAGTCCAATCGCAGGACAAACCGGTACTACTTTAACTCGTACAGCAGCACAAGTTGTCGGCAGACGTATTTGGGCACAGTTGACTTATCCGAACCCATACGGTTGCCGTGAGTTTAACGTAGCAGGTAGCGAGCCAATCGAAGTTGAAGTTAATCCAATCCTTACTCATAGTGTAGACCTTTACGCTAACGGCATTAAGAATCCGATTACACCGGTTGCAGTTCCTGCTGACGGCATTATGAAGTTCTATGTTGAAGTTCTCAATCAAGATGATGGCGAAGGTGTTTGGACGTTGAACGGTATTGCGGTTGACCTTGCTAATGTAGATCATGACACCCTCACATTGAGTGGTTTGGTACAAGGCGATCAAGTCAGATATACTTCGACCTCAACTTGGAGTTGTATCGACTTCGAAGTTGTAACCCGTATGGTTAACATTTCTGACAATGCTTATATCACAACGGTTGACGGACGTGAGATTGAGGATACTGCGGTATGTTCCGGCGAGATTGTAACCTTGAAAATTGATAATTTGGCAGGCGTTCAAGATTGGAGATGGGTACGTTCGACTAACGGTACCTCATGGAGTGCGGTAACAAGTTACGCAACAGATCAAGAATTCAATACCGATGGTACAACCGGTTACTTCTACGCTGCACAAGTAAGAACCACCAACGGACGCACTTACTACACGAATCCGATTCGCGTATTGATTAGCACGCCGACGTTGTACTACAAAACACCGAATACCACAGTTTGCGTAGGTGATGAAATGACTTTAGAGGTAGAAGTTGGTCCGAAAGATACGTTCTACATTGCAGACGCAGCAGCCAATACATTTGTAACAACCATTATCGAATCTACTCAAACCTTTGCAATCCGCATGGTAGATACGTTGGGCTGTGTACTTACCAACAGCATTCAAATTACGGCACTTGACACGACTTCACCTGAAATCAGCATAACCGTAGACAAAGATTATATTTGCAGCAGCGGAACCAACAGCAGTGTTGTATTTACCGCGACAACTTCAGGCATGATATCCGGTGCTACGTTGACTTGGCGTCAAGAATTGTTCGCAACAGGAGATACCACTAATATCTCAAGCGGAACATCTACAACCTTAACCCGCACAGCAGCACAGGTTGACGGCAGACGTATTTGGGCTGAATTGACTTATCCGAACGCTTGCAGAATCACCAATCCTGCGGTTAGCAACAGTTTAGAAATAGAGGTAGAAACTACGGTTACTCAAACCATGAACATTTACGCAGCCGGTCAAACCAATCCGACTATTATCACCGTGCCATCGGCAACCGGAGATATGCAGTTCTACGTCAGTGTAAACAATAGAATAGAAGGCACAGGCATTTGGAGTTTGAACGGTACGGCTATTCCGGAATCAGACCCACGTATTGTGGAAGACAGTATTTTCTTGAGTGATTTGAGAGAAAACGACCGAGTTACTTACACCTCAACTTCAACCTTTGCTTGTGTAACACCGGCAAGTGCAACCCTTGTTCGCAATATCACAATCCGCAGAGATGTAGCCGTTACCGATGAAGACGGTCGCGAATTCGGAGACACGGTAGTTTGTTTGAACGGACAATTCACCATGTATGCAGCAGGTCTTGAGGCAGGAGATTCCTGGACTTGGGAGCAATACACCTGTTGGAGAGAATGGTGCGGTACTTACACGTATTATCCTTACAACGATTATTACTGTAGACGTTGCGGATTCAGAACCGTAAGCGGCAGTCAAAACCAACCAACGTTGAACGCAAGTGCAACCAGCAATGCCGAATATCGCATCCGCGTGGTAACCGCTAACGGACGTGTATACTACACTAATCCGGCGAATACCATTATCAGCCGTCCGGTGCTTACAGGCAAAACCCGCATGGATACGGTGGTTTGTGTTGGTGCAGACGCTTACTTGTGGGTAACTGTAAACAATAAGAGCAGTTATTGGATTGCCGATGGCGGTGAAAACGAAAATATCTACCGACAAGTCAATAGTAACAATACAAGTTTCCAAATTATTTACCGCGACTCGTTGGGCTGTGAACTTACCGATGTGATTCGGGTGAGAACTGCCGACACAACGCGTCCGAGCATCAGCATCACCGTTGACGAAACCACACTTTGTAACAACGACAGAACGGTATTCAGGGCTACTATCCCAACACCACGCCTCTCAGGTTCTACCATTGTATGGAAACAACGTGTGATATCTACCAATGAAGAAGGTCCGATTGCCGGTCAAACAGGCTTGACCTTGACCCG
>WRKV01000003.1 GCA_009777915.1 Bacteroidales bacterium
GTTCTTAAGAGGCCCCATTCCTCATCTTTCACCACCGGTGGAAGTTGTTGCAAGTCGCCAATCATCAGCAGTTGCACACCTCCGAAAGGTTTCGAACTTCTTCTGAATCGTCGCAAAACCGCATCAACCGCGTCGAGCACATCCGAGCGAACCATGCTAATTTCGTCAATCACCAATAAATCCAAACTTCGGATGATGTTGATTTTTTCTTTGCGAAACATTCTATTAAACCCTTCGGGTGGATGTGTTGGCAAAAACGGGCTCAACGGCAATTGAAAAAACGAATGAATGGTAACTCCTCGTGCGTTGATCGCTGCTACACCCGTAGGCGCAACCACGATCATACGTTTGGGCGAATGGGCTTTGAGATGATGTAAAAACGTAGTCTTTCCCGTTCCGGCACGACCGGTAAGAAATATATTTTTGGACGAAAACGCCACAAAATCATTGGCTAATTGAAGTTCGGTATTGGTTTGCACGTTATTGTTTTTTGTTGCCGTTAGAAAATTTTCGCAAAGGTACAACAAAAAATCCAAAAAAAAAATTAAAAAAATGTTAAAAAGTGTTAAAATTGACGTTTTTTTCTTAAAAAGTGTTAAAATTTCAATGGAGTTGCATTTCGATGTTGAATCTACCTTTCGAGAAATTCGTGTATTTTTTTTTGTCAATAATAATTTTTTTTTGTATCTTTGCAACCTTAAATTAAAACGATAGACATGGAAAACAACTTTTTCCGCGACAACGAATTCCCTAAAATTCCACCTCGACCATCCTATGATGAAGAAATGTGTGGATCTAAAAGAAAATAACTATGCCGACAAAGGCAAGTACGACTACGCTCCGGCAGATTTTGAGGATGCTTTGGACAGCTATGACAAAGTGCTCGAAATCGTTGGCGAAATCTGCGGCGAAATCATTGCGCCGAACGCAGAGGAAGTGGATCACGAAGGTCCGAAGATCGTGAACAACGAAGTGGTGTATGCTCGCGGAACGCAGCAAAACCACGATGCTTTGGCGCAAGCCGGGCTTTACGGTATGTCGCTTCCGCGTAAATACGATGGTTTGAACTTTTCGATGGTGCCTTACGTGATGGCTGCCGAGCTCGTATCCCGCGCGGATGCAGGCTTTGCTAACATCTGGGGACTTCAGGACTGCGCCGAAACCATCCACGAATTTGCATCGGATGAGTTGAAACAAAAGTTTCTTCCGCAGATCAACGCAGGCGAAACCTGCTCGATGGATTTGACCGAACCCGACGCCGGTTCTGACTTACAGGCTGTTCAACTTAAAGCCACTTTTGACGAAAAAAGCAACTGCTGGCGACTCAACGGCGTGAAGCGTTTCATCACGAATGGCGGAGCAAACATCAAATTGGTGTTGGCACGTTCGGAGGAGGGAACAACGGACGGACGTGGTCTCTCGTACTTCGTTTTCGACCGCAGAGATGGCGGTTTGACCATTCGCCGTTTGGAAAACAAGATGGGCATCAAAGGCTCGCCAACCGCGGAGTTGGTGTTTACCAATGCACCCGCACAATTGGTCGGCGACAGAAAATTAGGTTTGATCAAATACGTGATGTCGTTGATGAACGGTGCGCGTTTGGGTGTTGGAGCACAGTCGGTGGGATTGGCGGAAGCCGCATACCGCGAGGCTTTGAAGTATGCTCAGGAGCGTGAACAATTCGGAAAAGCCATCATCAATTTTCCGGCAGTCTACGAAATGTTGGCATCAATGAAAACCAAAGTAGATGCGGGTCGCACGATTTTATACGAAACATCGCGCTATGTGGATTTGTACAAATCCTACGACCTGCTTGTGAAAGAGCATGGTCGCACGCTCACTCCTGAGGAAAAAGCAGATGCAAAATTGTGTCAACGCAATGCGGATATGCTCACGCCGATGCTCAAAATGTTTACGAGCGAGTGGAGCAATCAGGTGTGTTACGATTCGCAGCAAGTGCACGCAGGATCGGGCTTTATGAAGGATTACCCGATTGAGCGAATGTATCGCGATGCACGGATTACCACGATTTACGAGGGTACTTCGCAGTTGCAAACGGTTGCTGCCATTCGTCACGTGGTGAATGGAAACTATCTCAAACTTATTCGAGAGAATTACGAAATCGCACCATTGAAAGCGGATCTGGAACATCTCCGCAAGGAACTTATCGCCATGACGGCTCGTTACGAGGCTGCCGTGAAAAAAGTTCAAGACGCTAATGATGGCGAATACTTAGATTTCCACGCACGTCGCTTGGTTGAGATGGCGGGTTATATCGTGATGGGTTATCTGCTTTTGAGCGATGCCAATCGTTGCGAATGTTACACTAAATCTGCGACGTTGTTTGTTCGCATGGGTAAGGCGGAAATCGCCAAACACGAAGCGATGATCAACGACTGTGAGGTCAAGGATTTGGCGGAGTATAAATAAAAAAAAGAGATGCGATTTGCATCTCTTTTTTTTTTATCCCAAAACCACGATACGAAAAAATTTCGTATCTTTGCAAAAAAAATATGCCCCATGCTAAGACTCTCCGGAATAACCAAAAAATTTCCTGATGGAAAAGACTCGTTCAATCACGTGTTGCGTGGTGTGAATATGAATGTTGAAAAAGGCGATTTCATTGCCATCAAAGGTGTGTCCGGTTCGGGGAAAACAACTCTGCTGTCGATTTTAGGTACATTACTTCAATCCGACAGTGGAAGTTATATGCTCAACAACCAAGAAATCAACACGCCGGGCGTGGATTATTCTAAAGTTCGCAACGAAAAACTCGGATTTGTTTTTCAAGATCATCGGCTGATGCCACAACTCACAGTGTTGGAAAATATCTTGTTGCCAACGTTGGCGTTTCAAAACAAAACTGAACTTGCACAAATTGATTATGCCAAGCAACTCATGGAATTGACGGGTATTACCTCTGTTGCCAATCAATATCCCGACACGCTTTCGGGCGGAGAAACCGGTCGCACAGCCTTGTGCCGTGCACTAATCATGAAACCTCTGCTCGTTTTGGCAGACGAACCCACCGGACAATTAGATGCTGAAAACGCTCGGAATATCGCCTTGCTTTTGAAAAAAATAAATCATGAACTCGGTACAACCATTGTGATGGTAACACATTCCGCCGAAACCGCCAACGTCGCAAACCAAGTGATAACGCTTAAAGACGGAGTTTTACAACCGTCATGTTGACCGAGTGCACGTAGTGGAAACATCTCCTCGCTAAATTGAGATTACAATGAACATTCGTCATCTGATAACAAAAAACATTTTTCGATACAAGGCATTTTATCGATTGATTGCAATCGCTGTAATCGTTGCCGTTGCTGTGATTGTGGGCAGTTTGGTTGTGGGCGATTCCGTGCGAAGTACGTTAGTCAAACGTGTCGACGAACGTTTGGGAAACACCGAAACGATTGTTTTTTCACGCTATTCGTATTTGAATGAGGATATTCTTGAAAATTTACAAACAACCCCATCGACAAATTCGAGAGGCGTTTTGTTGTTAAACGGTTTTGTTTCCGTTGCCGGAAAACTTACGCCCGTCATGGTTTGGGGTGTCGACGATTTGAATATCGAAAAAGGACAAGCGAAAATAAATTCGGCATTGTACAACGAAATTGTAAGGGTGGGATATGCCTCGCCTTTGCAGCAACATATCGTTTTGCGTCTGCCTTCTGCGGGAATGGTGCCGTTGGGTTCGATGTTTGTAACTGATGCGTATACGACCGGTTTGCGATTGGAATTGACCGATGTTATTTCCGTTGAACAAGGTGGAAATCTCAACTTGAAAAACGAACAAACCATCGCCTTCAATATCTTTGTCAATCGTGAGGAATTGGCAGAAACTATGGACGTTTCAGGAAAAATCAACGTGATTTTATCCGATCAAATTATTTCAAAAGAGGAGTTTGTTTCTGCGTGGAATTATCGCCTTTCGGGATTAAATGTCGGAGCAACAACCATAACGTCTGACCGAATTTTTATTCAAGATCAAGTTGTCGAAATTCTTTCTCCGTCAAATAGATTTTTTTCTTATTTGGCGAATGAAATTGGGCGTATGCAATACGTTTCTCCTATTCCATATTCATTCATTACTGCGGTTGATTTTTTCGATGGATACCGCTTAAAACCTGATGAAATTATCCTTTCGGATTATGCTGCTAAACGAATGAATGCTCGGATCGGCGACACGATTTCCGTCAGTTATTTTATTTCGAAACAATTCAAAACCTTGACTGAGGATTCTGTTTTTTTACGGGTTGCAAGAATTGTACCTATCGCGGAATTGCAGGCAGATTCAAGCTTGAGAGCGGATTTTCCCGGATTGTCTAATGTAGAACGTTGTACGGATTGGAACAGCGATTTACCAATCAATATGAATTTGATAACCGATGAGGACGAGGATTTTTGGCGGAAATACAAGAACACACCCAAAGCAATTGTTCCTTATTCTACACTCGCACCACGTTGGGAAAATGCATTTGGGAATGCAACCGCATTGCAGATTACAGATACCGATGGGTTGAACGAATTAACGCCAGAAATGTTCGATATTCAATTAATCTATCCTCGCGAAACCGCCATTACCGCTGCAAAATCAGGCGTTGACTTTTCAAGTTTATTTTTATCGCTCGGATTTTTCATCATCATTTCTGCCATGATGTTGATGATGGTACCCTTGTCGGAAATGCTGTTTCGTCGCAGAGATGAACTGAAATTATTAAAAGCAGTCGGATTTTCCGACAAACGAATTTTGCGATTGCTTTGGCAAGAAACCAATCCTGTTGTTTGGATTTCCGCAATTGGCGGTGTAATCGGAGGATTGCTTTACACATCTTTGGTTTTATTTTTGCTTGGAACCGTTTGGAAAGGTGCCACGCACACTGAGGGTTTTCAACTGTTTCCGAATTTTATGACCATTGCAATTGGGTTGATTTCGGGAGTGATTTTATCGCTATTGTTGTTGTATTTCTGCATTCGAAAGCAAATCACGGTTCACCCTTCACGATTCACAGTTCATAGTTCACGGTTCACCGTTTTCACCATCCCCAAATTAATTCGTGCTACATTACGCTACAACCGGCGACAGTCGCTACTTTCATTCATCACCTTAGCCTGCGGCGTGTTGGTGGTATTCTCTGTTGGTCTCAATCGACGAGGGTTTGCCGATAGCTCGCAAATCCGCACGGCAACAGGTGGTTTCGCAATTTGGGTTGAAACGTCTGTGCCGATTTATCACAACATTAACACTCCCGAAGGACGTGTAAAGTTAGGTTTGGCAGACCTTTCCGAAAATGCAAAAGTCGTGCAACTATTGAAATACAGTGCTGATGATGCAAGTTGTTTGAACTTGAATAGAGTTGTTACACCGAATGTTTTGGGAATTAATTTTGACGACTTGACGGATAGTGATTTTAGAATTTCGAAAACGATTGGCATGGACTACAAATCCGCACAGGGAGCAGTATTTCCGGCGTTAGTAGACGAAACCGTTTTGCAATGGAGTCTCGGAAAAAAGTTAGGCGACACGCTGATGTATTTAGGCGAAAAAGGCGACACAATTTTGATACAATTAGCCGGAACACTTGAAAACTCAATCTTTCAAGGCAGTATTTTAATTGATAAAAATTTATTTTCGGAAATTTGGAGCGAAATTTCGGGTAGTGAAATTATGCTGATAAACGTTCCCGAAAATGAAATCGAAACAACAAAAGCGTTGATTTCACAAGCCTTGAACAACTACGGCGTTCGCATAACAACGACCAACGAACGCATGAAATTGTTTTACAGTGTAACCGACACATACCTCACGATATTCCTCACATTGGGCGGTTTGGGATTATTGCTTGGAATCTTTAGTTTTATTATCGTTGTTCGTAAAAATTTAGTTGCACGAACGAGAGAAATAAGGCTCTATCGTTCGCTTGGTTTCAACGAAAAACGGCTATTCAATTTGCTTTGCAAAGAAAATACCATTATTCCGATTTCAGCCATTTTTACAGGGGTTTCAGGCTCTTTAATCGGCGTGATTATGGGTTTCGGAAATGTGAGTTTGGGAACGTGGATTCTTGCAATTTTCTTTTTGACAATGTTTATGTTTTCAGTGATAGTTTTTGTAAAAATATCGGTGAAAAATTATTTATCTCGCCCTTAACGACATTTCATCAATCAAATGTTTGGCTCCGGCAAATTTGTCAATGATGAACAAAATATAACGAATATCAACATTGATGCAACGTTGAGTGTCATTTTCAAAGAAAATATCGCCACTCATCGCTTCCCAATTTCCGTCGAACGCACAACCTATAAGCTCGCCATTGGCGTTCAATACAGGGCTTCCCGAATTTCCTCCGGTAATGTCTCCGTTAAAAATAAAATTCACAATAACATTGCCGTTTTCTCCATAAATTCCAAAATCTTTTCGCTCGTAAAGTTCTTTTAATTTTGCAGGAACCTCAAATTCATGTGATGTCGAATCCTCTTTCTCCATCACACCTGTGAGCTTGGTTTTATAGTCAAAATGAATCGCATCTACAGGGTAGTAACTCAACACTTGTCCGTAGGTCAGACGCATCGTTGAATTGGCATTCGGAGCAATCAATTTGTCAGGATTCATTTTTCGCAATCCCTCGACAAGCAAGCGATTTGCACGTCGCAATTTTTCATTGCATGGTGTAACTTTTGCAGAAATCGCCCTTGCATTCGAATGAAAAAATTCTGCCATTTCGAATGCTTGATCGGTTTCAAAAACTTTTTTATCGGGATTATTCAAAAATGCCAAAACACGTTCTTCATTTGCAAACACGCTGTTTTGAAGTTCTTCCGCCATTTTTGCGAAGTCGTTTTTGTTTTTTTCAACCCATGCAACAAATTCTTTCGGCTGTTGATCTTTCGGAACATTTTCGAAATATAGTTTCAACATTGCCTCTGTATTTTTTTGCTCCAAAGGTGCGTACGAACTGCTAAGAACTCGACTAACAGCGGGTTTTAAGCGATCTGCAATAGTTTGAATTTCTTCGGTATTGGGTTCTGATTTTTCCAATTCGGTTTTGAGATTGGTTGGTAACAACAAATTTGCAACCCTAAAAACTTCGATATTCAAAATAGCTTCGGTATAAAAACGATTCGCAATTTCGTAATGGTCAAGCGTTTGATAAGCACTTTCAATATCGGAAAGCACATTCGCATATTCCGGATTTTGCTCTGCAAATTCGCGAAATTCATTCTCGATTTGTATTTTTTTATCGGCTACTCGATTTCTTTTCAATTGTTCGGTTTGTCCGATGCTGTATTTCCAAAAATTCGCAATACCTGCGTGTTTGTTGGCATACAGCAATCTGATATCCGGACTTAGTGCAGAAAATTCATCAATAATTTCCAATCGTTTTGTTCGAATGTTCACAATAGCCGGATTTTTCAATTCGATAGAATTGTTGATACTCCATGATGTTGCAAAACGATCCGTTCGTCCAGGATAACCCAAAATCATAGCAAAATCGCCTTCTTTCACACCATCAAGCGAAATCGGAAAATAATGTTTCGGCTTGTAAGGCACGTTATTTTCGGAGTAAGGGGCAGGCTTTCCATCGGGACTCATGTAGATTCTGAACAGTGCGAAATCACCCGTATGGCGGGGCCAAACCCAATTGTCGGTATCTGCTCCGAATTTTCCGATCGATTCCGGTGGTGTGCCAACCAAACGCACATCTTGGAATGTTTCGTAAACACTCAAATAAAATTCATTACCTTCGTAAAACGCCGAAACCCTTGCGGTGTAATACGTTCCGTCGATAGCTCTGTTTTCGATTTCTCTTGAAATTTCGTTAATTTTGGTTTCACGTTCGCGTTCGGTCATCTCATCATTTAACACCGAATTCACTTCGTTAGTAACGTCTTCCATACGAACTAAGAAACGTGCAACCAAGCCCGGATTGGGCTTTTCCTCACTTTTTGACATCGCCCAAAAACCATCTCGCAAAACATTATTTTCAGGGGTCGAATGTGCATGAATTTGTCCGTATCCGCAGTGATGATTGGTCAACAACAAACCCTCACCGGAAATCAATTCAGCCGTACAACCTCCACCAAAATGAACAATCGCATCTTTCAAACTTGAATTGTTGATACTGAAAATTTGTTCGGGTGTGAGTTTTAATCCCAACTTTTCCATTTCTGAAAAATTCCGGTCTAATAGCATCGGAATCCACATGCCTTCATCTGCCCGCATTTGCGACGAGAACAAAATGAAGAATACCATAATTATTTTTTTCATTTTACACATATTTTTCTCCTTTTTCAATAGAAACATCTTTAACAAATTCGCGAATTTTTTGCTCTTCGTTTTTGCGACAAATCAGCAGAATCCCGCTATCTTCCGCAACAATATAATTGTTTAACCCATTAATGACAACGACTTTATCTTTCGGCACATTCACGATATTATTTTGTGAATGATACAACATGACATTACGACCAACAACGGCATTTTGATTTATATCTTTCGAAAGATGTTCGTAGAGAGAACCCCATGTTCCCAAATCCGACCAGCCAAATTCCGATGAAAGCACATACACATTTTCGGCTTTTTCCATGACCCCGTAATCAATGGAGATATTTTTACACATCGGATAGGTTTTTTCAATAAAATCGCGTTCTTCAGGCGTGTTGTAATACGGTAATCCCGATTGAAATAATTCATCAATTTGCGGTAAAAATTGTTTGAATGCTTTCATAGAATTTTCCAATTTCCAAATGAAAATTCCCGCATTCCAAAGGAAATCGCCACTTTGTAGAAATTGTTCAGCCATTGCCAATTCAGGTTTTTCTGTGAATGTTTTCACTTTTTTCAAACGATTGTCTTTGGCATAAATTTCGTTTTCATCGAACTGAATATAACCATAACCCGTGTTAGGATTGGACGGCTGAATACCCAGTGTTATCAGCCAATTGTTGTGAGTTGCAGCGTCCATTGCCGACAAAATTACATTCGTAAATTCATCTTCTTTGGTAATCACGTGATCAGATGGTGCAACAACAATGGTGGCATTCGGATTGATTTGGTGAATCTTGTAATTCGCGTAAGCAATGCAGGGAGCGGTATTGCGACGACTTGGCTCACACAAAATTTGGGATTCTGCAATTTCGGGCAGTTGTTGTTTGACCAAATCTCGATAAATCGAATTGGTTGCGATAAAGATATTTTCTATCGGACAAATCTTCAAAAAACGCTGAAACGTTCGTTGCAAAAGACTTTCTCCTGTTCCGAGAATATCAATAAATTGTTTGGGCTGAGAGGTGCGACTCATAGGCCAAAAGCGTGCTCCAACGCCTCCGGCCATAATCACGCAGAAATAATTTTTCTCCATATTTGGTTTATTTTTCATGGTTTCTAAATTTGAAAATTCGCATTTGTCCTGCAAAGATACGAAGAAAAATTGAAAAAAGAGGTTAATTTCGAAAAAATTTTGTATCTTTGCCGAAAAAAAGAACACAATGAAAGGAATTATCTTAGCAGGTGGTGCCGGAACGCGGTTGCACCCACTGACGCTCGCCATGAGCAAACAAATGATGCCAATCTACGACAAACCGATGATTTATTATCCACTTTCGGTTCTATTGATGGCTGGAATTCGTGAAATTTTAATCATCTCAACGCCCGAAGATTTACCGAATTTCAAACGTTTGCTGGGCGATGGAACTTCGCTTGGCTGTAAGTTTTCGTACGAAGAACAAAAAGTGCCGAACGGACTTGCACAAGCCTTTGTCATTGGCGAAAAGTTTATCGGAAATGACAAGGTTGCTCTCGTTTTGGGAGACAATATCTTTTATGCAAGTGATCTTGAAAAATTATTGCAAGAAAATAACAATCCCGATGGTGGAGTCGTTTTTGCGTATCATGTGTCGGATCCTGAACGCTACGGTGTTGTTGAGTTTGATAAAGATCTCAACGCAATTTCTATCGAAGAAAAACCCAAACAACCGAAATCAAATTACGCTGTTCCTGGTTTGTATTTTTATGATAACTCTATTGTTGGAATCGCTAAAAACCTTAAACCGAGTGCAAGAGGTGAATACGAAATTACTGATGTGAACAAGAAATATCTTGAAATGAACAAACTCAAAGTTTGTATTCTCAGTCGTGGAACGGCTTGGTTGGATACAGGTACATTCGAATCGCTTTTGCAAGCCAGTCAGTTTGTTGAAGTGATCGAACAACGTCAAGGTTTGAAAGTTTGTTGTATTGAAGAAATCGCTTGGCGACGAAAATATATTACCGATGCACAACTTGAAGAACTCGCCAAACCTTTGATAAAAAGCGGTTACGGCGAATATCTTATGCAACTTTTGAAATCACGCTAACATGACTAATGCACATTTGTTGGAAAAAATCCAATACGTTATTGATACGGAAGTTATTTCAAAACAGCCGAATTTACTCTACGATCCGATTGTTTACAGTTTATCGCAAGGTGGAAAACGCATTCGTCCGTTGTTGACGTTGATGGGTTGTGAATTGTTTGGAGGCAATGTTGAAAAAGCTCTGTATCCCGCAGTTGGCGTGGAAATTTTTCATAATTTCACATTGCTTCACGATGATATTATGGATCAAGCACCGATCCGTCGAGGGCAGCCAACCGTCTACAAAAAATGGAATGAAAATACGGCTATTCTCTCCGGAGACGCCATGTTTGCTATGGCTTACGATTTTCTGATTCGCACGGATTCTAATTTTGTTCAACGGATTATTCAAGCGTTTAACCGCGTGGCAATAGGCGTTTGCGAAGGTCAGCAATATGATTTGGATTTTGAAACACAAGACCATGTTACGATTTCGGAATACGTTAATATGATTCGATTGAAAACTTCCGTTTTACTTGGTGGAGCGTTGGAAATTGGCGGAATTATTGGACATGCAACCGATTCGGATTTGAAACATTTGTACGCTTTTGGTGAAAATATCGGACTGGCTTTTCAATTGCAAGATGATTGGCTTGATGCATATAGCGATGTAGAAAAATTTGGGAAAATTCACGGCGGAGATATCGCCGTAAACAAAAAAACATTTTTGTATTTGAAAGCCTTGGAATTGGCAAATGACGAACAATCCGGACAATTGAAACATTATTTTTCATCAACAAATTTCGATGAAAAAGAAAAATTTAATGCCGTTTTATCCATTTACAACGACTTGGATATTAGCCAACACACTAAATCCGAAATGCAGAAATATCAAGACATTGCGATGAAATCACTATCATCGGTTCTCGTTTCGGAACAAGCCAAACAACCGTTGAAAACATTGGCAGAAAATTTATTAATTCGTCAAAATTAAAATACTACAAACTATGAAAAAATCATCTTGGATATACTATATATTTTTTCTGACATTCGGATTTTTTATTGGGATAAATCTCACGAAATGGTTCTCACAACCGACTATTCCTTCCGGTGCATTGGATCAAATCAAACAATTAATTGTTACCAATTATGTGGATACCGTGAACGTTGATCAACTCAACGAATCTGCGATTGAGGCAATGTTGGGAACGCTTGACCCTTATTCTGCTTATCTCCCCGCGATTACAGCCCAAGAGGCTGATGACGATTTGCAAGGCAGATTCGATGGAATTGGTGTTCAATTTCGAATGATTGACGACACCGTAACCATCATACAACCCGTGTCAGGCGGACCTTCCGAGAAACTCGGAATTTTGGCAGGCGATAAAATTATTATGGTCGATGGAGAAAATGTTGCCGGTGTAAATATGCCGACCAACGAGGTGATGAAACGTTTGAAAGGAAAAAAAGGTACGACGGTTCAGGTGGAAATTTTGCGTTTCGGTATTGCAAAACCCCTGAAATTTAGCATTGTTCGAGATGTAATACCAACGCATAGTGTTGATGTAGACTTCATGGTCGACGATAAAATCGGCTACATTAAACTCAGCAAATTTTCAGCAACAACGTCGAAAGAAATTCACAGTGCTTTGCAACGTTTGAAAAAACAAGGCATGGAAAAATTGATTTTCGATTTGCGTGGAAACGGCGGTGGATTCTTGCATGAGGCGATTCAAGTTGCCGATGAATTTCTGCCCGATGGCAAACTGATTGTTTACACAGAAGGTCTGAATCGCCCACGACGAGACGCTTTCGCGACACGACAAGGTATTTTTGAAGATGGAAAAATCGCTGTTTTGATTGACGAATTGTCGGCATCGGCAAGCGAAATTATCGCAGGAGCGTTGCAAGACAACGATTTGGGAACTATCGTCGGACGACGTTCGTTCGGAAAAGGATTGGTTCAAGAACAAATCAGACTAACCAACAGAGGCTCGATTCGCTTGACAGTGGCTCGTTATCACACTCCAAGCGGTCGAGTTGTACAAACGCCTTTCACTCCCGGACAAGGGGAACACGATTTGGAAGAAGAACTGATCAGACGTATGACCGGCGATGAATGGTTTTCATTTGACAGTGTAAAATTAGACACCACGCAAAAATTTCAAACGCTTGCAGGTCGCACGGTTTACGGCGGAGGAGGAATTATGCCCGACGTATATGTGCCCTATATATCGGACACCAATTTGATTTATATTAACCAACTTTCAAGTCGTGGATTGGTTTTGCGATACTCGTTTAATTACAGTAATGGAAACAGAAAAACACTTTTGAAAACCTATCCGAATGTGGCGATTTTCAAGGAAAAATTTGAAGTTTCACAAACGTTGCTCGATGAATTGATTGCTTATGGAGAATCACATGGATTGGAACCAAACAGGAATTCTATCAAACTCTATAACGAGCGTCTACGAACGCTTTTGAAAGCTTATATCGCTCGCGATTTGTTCGGTGATAGCGGATATTATCCTATTGCTTTGCCATTCGACGAAGATTTCAAAAAGGCGTTGGAAGTTTTAAGAAAATAGTCGGACGAAATCCGGACTAAAGATAGGTTACTCGAATCTCTTTTCTATCAACATAATTCGGAAATTCGAACTGTGGCATTCCAAGTGCCATTCCGGCATGGATTTTTCCATTTATACCGAGAATTTTTTCCAATTTTTGATGGCGTTTTTTTACGACTCGAATTATGAAACCGGTGTAAAACTGTGATACGCCCAAACTTTCTGCCATCAACGATGCATTTTGATATGCTAATTGTGAATTTTCATTACTGTTGTCTAAAGATTGCGACGTATGAATCAATAAAAGAGCCGTTGCACCTCGCAAAATCCCCACATCTTTGCCTTTTGCAATGTAAATTTCCTGCATTTTTCGAAACATCGGAACGTATTTGTATACATCGGGAAAACAGCGTTTGAAAATCGGTCGAAGTAAAAAATTATCCACAAATTTGATTTGCGACAGATAGGATTTCAGTGTAAATTCGATGATTGTTTTTAATTTTTCAGGATCTGTAATTACTGTAAATTCGAGGTTTTGCAAATTTTTTGCTGTTGGAGCACGATGTGCTGCTTCGATAATTTGCGATAAAAATTCTTGAGGAATCGGATTAGACGAAAACACTCGATTCGAGCGTCGTTTACGGATTAGCAACATAGTTTGTTCCGGAGTTGCACATTTTGTTCCATCGATTTTATGCACTTTTTCATTCGGGAAATCGCTATGAATAACAGCATGGTCTGCACAAGCCGACACACAATGTCCACAGCCGATACAGCGATTTTCATTTTTAATTTGAACGGATTTATCGTCTTTCGAAATAGAAAATATATTCGATGGACACACTTTTACACAGCGGTAACAACGCGTGCAATTGGTGGGGTTAATAGCAATCATGGTTTTAATTTTTTTGCAAAGATACGAATTTTTTTTGAACTTTTCTTAATACTTTTTTTGAGAGCAAAAAAAGTATTCAAAAAAACTCTTTGCAGGAAATACGTCGCCGCTACGCTCTGACATTTCCTGCGGTAACGTATTCGTCGCTACGCTCCTCATAATTAATAACGCTTCGCCAAATCGCATTCATAATTCATCATTCATAAATCATAATTCATAAATCATAAATGCCTCGCCCATACATTTCACTAATCACTATTCACTATTCTCTACCCTCTACGGCACATTCCGCACACACCACAAAGCGAACCCATTCTGCTTAGATTTTGTATTCGTCGTTTTCCCAATTTATGGGATTGTTGGTGATGTAGGTGGCGATGTCGTGATGGGCACGATGGTTGCGGATGATACGTTCGTAATAATTGCGTTGCCATAATTCCCCCATATATTCATTCCGTAATTTATAAATTTCCAAACATTTGATTGCCACCAACGATTTATATACCCCCACGATATTGCCGATGGTCGTACGTCGTAGGGGCGACCCTTGCGGTCGCCCTTGTTGGCATTTACCACAATCGTTGGTGGGGACGACACGTTGGCATTTGTCACGATGGTTGGCAAGGGCGGGGGCAAGCCCCGCCCCTACAACGTACGTTTTTCGTGATGATTTGTCACAATGGTTGGCATGGGCGGGGGCAAGCCCCGCCCCTACGACGGACGTTTTTCGTAATGATTTGTCACAATGGTTGGCATGGGGTGGGGATTGGCAAATTTGGATAATACCATGAACATGATTGGGCATGATTTGAAATGTATCAAACAACATATTTGGGTATCGTTCGGATAATTTTAGCCATTCATCACGAGCGATTTTACCAAAATCATTTAATACCATTTGTTGATTTTCTATTTTTCCAAAACGATGTATTCCATTTTCGCAACATATCGTAATAAAATACGCCCCCGCCAAAGAATAATCATACTCCCGCAAACGAATACTACGCCGATGATGTATGTCTGAATTGTAACGCATAATTTTTCCTACAAAGTTACAAACAATACCATCACGAATCGAAAATTTTAAGTTAAAAAGTGTTAAATCTTAAAAATTTTTAACTAAAATCTCTGAACTATCAGAAAAATCAATACGTTCTAAAAACAAAAAATGCCCTGAATTTCGATGGTTTTTTGGGGGAAATGTTAAAATGTATGGGCGAGGCATGCCTCGCCCATACGGAGATTGTCGCAAATGCTTGTAGGGGTCGAAAATTTTCGACCCCTACAAAACGCCCCTACTACGGCACATTCCGCACACAACGCAGGGCGAACCCCGTCTCCTTTGCAAACCCGCCATGCGTTACATTGGCAGCAGTGATGGACAGGGCAGTCGTTATGGTGGTACCTGCGTTGGAGGCCGTCCAGTAGCCCGAATTCGGAACTGCCGGATTGTTGCCACGACCTGAAAAGCGACGCGACTGCCAAGTTCCGCCAATTTGACCAAGAGTGGTACCAATATAGTTGCCTTCAGAGGGAGGTCCAATAGTTGTCGTACCCGTGAGAATAAAATGCAATGTTCTAAAATCCTCAGCCGTCGGTACACGCCAACCGTCACCCGGAGGACAAAGTCGCTCCGCATAACGCATCACAAAACACCACGAAAAATAGTGTCCGTGAAAATTGTTGTTGTTTGTACCACTCACAATCGCATTCCTGCATGTGGTTATGGTATTGCCCGTATTCCAAGTATTTGTATCGGCACAATTGCTCACCAAAACCACGTCCGACCAAATTTGTACTTCCGATCCTCTCGAAAGCGGTGTAGAGCCTGTCATCGGATCGGTATTGCTTGGATTACCGTAGGTTACCGTGCCAAATGTTCCCGAGTTTATCGCTCCGGTACAATTTATCGCCTCAAGTTCTTCGGGCGACAATTCGCCGGAAGAATTGACAATATGCTTGCCACTTGTATTGGTTGTGGTTGTGCTGCCACAATCATTGGTAGCCACAGCGTAGTAGAACACGCCTACGGTGTCTATGGTAGTGGTAGGCGGATCAAAGGTGTTGGAGTTTGCACCACCTGTGTTGCCCATGCTTGTGCCGGTTGCTCCTGCGGTGCTGCTTGCTGTGAGGCTCGAATACCACTGAATGGTTGGTGCAGGCGTTGCGAGAGCAGTGCTAAGTGTAAGAGGAAAATCAAAGGCAGTGCCTCGTGTTGTAGTTTGGTCGTCGGTAGGTGTAACCGTGCCGATATCAGGGGGTACCATGACATGAACAGTAAACGTGAAATCCCACGATGTACCTAATTCTGTTATGGTTACGGTTACATCGAAATCTGTTTCTTCGATTAAATCCGGTATGGTGATGCTTGATGTGGTTTCGCCTGTGCTCCAAAGATAGGTATTTGTGCCGGGGTTGGTCCAACCCAAAGTTGCCTCTTGTCCGAAGCAAATGGATTTGTTCAAAAATGCAGAATCCGGGAACGGATCAAACAATTCGTCCAATCTTGTGGTTGAGATCTCAACGGTATACTTTCCGCTAAGATTCGAGGCTGCTGTTCCGCAGGAATTGGTTACCACAACGAAGTATCTCCACACACTTATAGAATCAACGGGGGGCGTGTACGTGGCGGTGTTGTTGATGTTTCGAGCGGGAATACCTGCGTCGAAAGCCGGCGGATTTTCGTCTGCATAGGTATCGGGCACCCTCCGCCATTGGTAGGTCAGCGGAGCAGTTCCAGTGGCTGCAACAGTGAGCGTACCGGGCGAGAAGGCTGTTTCTTCCATCGTTATCAAATCATCGGTTGCAGGTTGTGTTGTGATAGCAGGATCTTCGCAATCGGGGACTACATCCCGCACACATCGCAACGCCAAGCCAAACTGCTTGGCATTCATGGTTTGTGGTGAGATGGCTGTTGCCATAATATCCAAAAGATAAGCGTCTGATGGTAGGATATCTCCTACTGCTGTTGATGACCAATAGGCTGACCTTGCTGCAACGGTGAGACCTGTGGCAATCGCCGTAAAGCGAGACCCTTTCCAATCACCTGCCCAATTTTCAGCAACACTGCTCGACCCTTCGTCACCAATATACTTCACAACTTGATTGGCAATGGTAACGCCGTTTAGCGTACCACTCGTACCTGAACGATTAGCCCCTGTACCACCATGCAACGCTATATCCAAATCCACAAAATCCTGACGAGTGGGAACACGCCATGGGGCAGGACAAAGTTGAGGTGCATAACGCTGCACAAAACACCAACTGAAATAATGTCCGTTGAAGCCATTCTCCGCATTACGACAATCGGTACGATATCCGTCTGTGATGCCGAAGTCATAATCATCTTTATCGCAATTGCTCACCGTTACAACGTCCGACCAGACCTGTGATATGCCGTTTCCGGAAATGGTGATGGTTTGGGTTTCGATATCGGGTCTATTGCCCCAAGTTATAGCACCAAGAGGACCCGAAACAGGCTCGTTGGTTGTTGCTATGGCACGACAGCCCAACGGTGTCAGTTCCGTATCGGGCACTCCCTCATAAGGTTCTACCGTATAGCCTACGCTCGGCGGGGTTCGATCGGTTCCGCAAATGCTGGTTACAACGGCATAGTAGTAGACCGGACCTCCGGGAACGTTGTTAGGCGGCGTAAAGGACGTGCCTGTTTCGCCCGATATGACCGACCCCGACGTGTTGTCGTCGGTTGTGGTCGACCACCATTCGATGGTGGGCGAGTGCGAACCTCCTACGGTTAGCACGAGTTCATCAAAACTGCCTGTATTTTGGGTGATGCTTTGTGCCGTAGAGGGTGCGGTTTCCCACAAAACGGTGGGATCCTCACAATTCAATCGATCGGCATCATTGATTACACAACGCAATACTTGTCCAACACCACGAGCCTCTCCCGACCCTAAAACGATATTATTGGTTGTTCCAAATCGGAATCTACGTGCCGTAGCGGGTGTGGTGGATCCGTTGGCATCTCTCGTCCAGTAGGGTGATACATTATTGTTGCCTGAGGCAAACCCTGATCCCGAATATGTTGAAGTATACCGATTGGCGTTTGACACCGAACCTTCGCCACTACCTCCCCAACGCAACACAGGGTCGCCGGGAGTGATATAGCGAGTGGCAACATCAAAGGTACCGCTATGCGTAACTTCGGAAGCCCCTGTACGGAGCAGAGCAGCAACGGTGGCAGCACTTTGAGTCGAGCCTACCGTGCTGGTTTCACTACCTCCAAGAGCAATATGCAACGCTACAAAATCCTGTGCCGAAGGAACTGTCCAAGGGTGAGGACATAAAACCTCCTGAAGGCGATAAACCATACACCACGAGAAATAATCGCCAAGATAGGCATAATGGTCATAGCCTGAAGTCTGCGTAGCAGTAGGGCGGTTGGTGCTGTTTGCAGCATTCCGACAATCGGTTTTTTGTGTTACATCACCATCGTTAGGAAATGGTTCCTGCGATGTTCCCAAGGCAACCCAAGTTGTTTTGTTACAACCCGGAGCCAGTACCACGTCCGACCACACCTGATCGCCCACTCTCCAAACACGATTGGTTTTGAAATAAGGCGTTCCAAGACTTCCTCCTGCATAAGGAGGGGTATTGAATAAGCATTCTTGGGGTATATACTCGTCAACGGTTCGTTCTCCGCTGAATGCAGAGATCGTTGTTCCGCACACATTGCGAGCCTCAACATGGTAATACCGTGTGCCTATAATGTTCGTAGGTAGGCTGTTAGACGTTGTGGTAGCCGGTGTGGTGGCAGACTGTGTTTCGTTGCCAAGCGTCTGACGACCAACAGTGTCTTGGGTTTCGGCAAAATACCATTGGAAAAAGATTGGTGCAGTGCCGGACACTGTGGCAGTCAGCGTATTGGGCGTAAACGCCGTATGTTGAACCGTAAACAGTGTTCCGGCGTTGGGATTGGTTGTGAATTCCGGTGCGAAGTACACGATAGCCGTCACTTCGGTTCGTGCTGAAACACAGCCCCAAGCATTCACAGCCTCCACGTAGTAGGTGGTGCTGTCGCTGATGGTAGGTGTGGTAAACTCCGTACCTGTGTACAGAAGTGTTCCGCCCTCAGAGGCATCATACCAGCGTAGGGTGTCGCCTAATGCTGTTGTTGCCCTAAGGGTTGCCGATCCCTCGCCACAGATGGTGTCGTGGGTGATGGTCAGCACTTCGGGAACCAAATCGATAATGGTTACCTGTTGCGTTTTAGCTTCACTCCAGCAGTTGCCTGTTGTAGAGAGGGCACGAGCATGCCACACTCCACTCGAAGTGATGCTTGGCGAAGTAGTGCCGGGGTTGGTAAGATTATCATCGTCGGGGTCGTTACCCTCACGCCAATAAATCGTACCGGCAACACCGTTGTCGATAGATGTCGACAATTCAGTCGACTCGCAAGTTATGGACAATCCCGATATGTCGGCTATGGTAGGTACAGCATGAACCGTTACCTGCACCACATCGCTCTCAATTGCAGGACAAGCCGTTTGCTCCGACATCGTTATCACAACCCGATACCAATGGTCGGACGGCATGGTGTCGGAAATGGTTAGCGTAGTGCCGGTTTCATCGGATATATCCGTAGGAGTGAGGCACACCTCGCCCTCACAAATCTGCCATTGGTAGGTCATACCGGTGCCTGTGGCTATCACCGCAAGGGTCACATTGCCCTCTCCCATACAAATCGTATCACCCACAGGCTCTGTGGTGATGCTTGCTTGATCCACGACTTGAATATATTGGAAAAACTCGCCTTCGCAGCCGTTGTCGGTGTTGGTGATGGTTACCGTGTAGCGTGTTTGCACGATGGGAGGTGTAGTGATGGTCAGGATTTTGGTGTCGTCGCCGGTGTTCCAAAGATAGCTCAGGTTATCTCCGGTGATATTGGGTGTGATGGTAATATCTCCACCCACATGCGGGTTGCATATCGTGCTGTGGCTCACGGTGAAACCGCCGTCAAGTTCGGGTGCATCAAGCACCGTAGGAACATATATCTCCACCTCCTCGCTCACACAAAGTGTTGTTGCATGGCGAACCTGCACCGTGTGATTGCCGTGCGACAATCCGGTAAACACGTTGTTACTTCCAAACGAGGTTCCATCAATGGTATATTCCAGTCCGGCTTGCGGAGTTATGGTAATGGTTCCGTTGTAAGGTGCTACGCAGACTTCGTTTGCGGTTGGTGTTGCTCCCGGAAAAACAGGAGGAATGTTCACGGTCAGCACAACTTCAGTTCGCTCTGCTGATGAGCAGGTTCCGTCCCACGCTTGTGCGAAGTACGACCGTGTAGCATTGATTTCGGGCGATTGCCACGCCGCTCCTGAAGCGGTAAGGCTACCTTCTATCGGCAGAGTAGCATCATCGGTTTCAAACCAACGAATGGCAGTAGCATCGGCTGTGGTGACTGTTATGTTGAAATGAACCTCTGTATCAACCAAGCATTGCGGGTCGGGTGCAGTTACCTGCGGAGTGGCAGGTAAGAGCAGCACGGTGGCTGTAACTGCTGTACGAGTGGTTGACACACAACCCTCATCGGAAACCACCTCAACGTAGTAGGTCGTGCTTTCGCTGATGGTCGGCGTGGTAAAGGTTATACCTGTGTGCAGAAGTGTTCCACCCTCAGGGGCATCATACCAGCGAATGGTGTCGCTGTCTTGACCTTCTGCCTTGAGCTGTGCTATCCCTGATCCGCAGATGGTGTCAAGCGTTAAGGTTGGTACATCAGGCAGGGTGTAGGTTGCAGGTTTCACACAGCGTAGCAAAACGCCGTAGCCTTTTGTATAACGTGATTCAGGAACAATCCAAGCAGTTGTGGCAAACTGAAATACTTGTGCATGACCTGTATCGATCTGTGTTTGCGACCAATAGCGTGTATTACTACTCGCACTGTTTATCGTATTACCCCAAATACCTCCACCATAGGGCCAAGGCGGACTACCGGCTAATATCACACCTGCAGCACCCCAAGTTCTACCTGCAACAACAGGATTGGCAAGACATAGAGGAGCATCACCATCAGCATCAAGAATACCGCTGTGGGCAAGACCAATCAATCGCAGAAAAACGTCTTCATCAGTATAGTCTTCGGTAGGATCAACCTCTGTGCCTCCTAAATCCCGATTCAACTGCAAAAACTGCTCCGTTGTAGGAACACTCCAAGGTGCAGGACACAGCTGGTTTTGAAACCTGTGAACCATACACCACGAAAAATAATCACCACGATACTCGCCATGGTTGGCAATGGTGTAAGAATCGCCGTTTTGGCGGGTTGCAGGTCTGCCTGTGGTACCGCTCGCAATACAATCTGCAAACTGCCAGGTTGAATATGAGCCTGAAATGTAGTCGGCGGGCGTTCTATCGGCACAATGTGGTGCCAAAACTACGTCAGACCAAACCCAGTCACCAACCCTCCAAACCCGGTCGGTTCTCAAATAAGGCATACCTTTGGCAATGAAATCATCAAGAGATAATTCTTCATTGCACCCTGCGGTATCATTCACCCTATGCCTACCGCTCACATCTGAAATAATAGGGCAAGGCGTGCCGGGGTTTATCACAACAAAATACCATCTGTCGCCGATCTCAACATCGGATTGTGGAATATAAATGTTTGTTGTAGCACCGTTGCCGGTGAGGGCGGTGGCTGTAGTAAGGTCGGTTGTATCGGTTGTGTTGAAATACCACTGGTAGGTCAGGTCTGTCCCTGTAGTCTCCACCGACAACGTATCGAAAGGCGTAGAGTTTTGAGCCCTTTGCACAGCCGTTGTGTCGGGTTGTTGTTCGATATCGGGCTCGAATATAACGATAGCCCTAACGGGTATACGTGGGGCTGAAGCACAACCCTCGGGAGTTACAGCCTCAACATAGTAAATCACGCTTTCGCTGATGGTCGGCGTAATAAGCTCGGTGCCTGTGTGTACATGGGTTCCACCTTCAACTGCGGTATACCAATGGATAGTATCGTTCTCGTCCGCCAGTGTCGCTGTAAGGGTTAGCACACCCTCGCTACAGACGGTATCATGGGTTACAACAGGAGCATCCGGCAGAGCAAAGGAGTGAATCGTCGCCTCAACCGGTATCCGAACCCCTGAAACACAACCCCACATACTCATGGTTTCGATATAATAGGTCGTGCTTTCGCTGATGACAGGAGTCGTAAACTCGTTGCCTGTATGCAACGGTGTTCCGCCTTCGGCAACATCATACCAACGGACTATCCCACAGGCAGGTATTGCCGAAAGGGTTACGCTTCCCTCCCCACAGTTCGAGCCTTGAATTGCAACAGGTGCAACAACCGGTGGAAGGAAAGGATAGATGATGACCCTCATCGCTATGCGAGGGGTTGAAACATTGCCCAAATCATTCACAGCCTCAACGTAGTAGATGGTGCTTTCGCTGATGATAGGAGTGGTAAATTCGGTGCCTGTGTGCAGAAGTGTTCCACCCTCAGGAGCGTCATACCAACGGATCGTGTCGCTTTCGGCGGCCGGTGTTGCAGTGAGGGTCAAAGAGCCCGCTCCGCAGTTGGTAGTGCTGTGAATAACCGTAGGTGCAGCAGGTACAAGAGGAGATCGTTCCTCACGAACGCAACGAAGCAAATATCCGCTTTCTCGGGGTGCCAAAGCATTCAAAAAAACACTACCATCATTAATATAATTCAATCCCCAAGCATACATACCTTCGACTGATGATCCGGCATCGTCCGCCGGCACAGCCGTGTTATAGAACCCTCTGGTGCGATTGCTCAAAACACTACCACCTAAAACAGATCCGGATATGGTGCCTCCCCAAGCAGTGTTGCTCACCGTTTGCGGAATAGAGGCATCATTACCCGCAATCAAACGGTTAGATAAAGTAGCACCGCCGGCAGGACTAAAGTTGGTAAGAGTAGAGCCGGCTAAAGTAGAAAGCAAAACCTTAAAATCTTCTTCCGTAGGAACACGCCACCCATCACCGGAAGGACACAACCTGTGCTGAAAACGATGAACCATACAAAAGTTGAAAAAATCGCCATTGTAACCCATACGATCAGACCAATCATGTGCCTGTTGAGAGGTAGGACGTGGGGCTTCGGTAGCAATAGTCAGATTGTTTTCGCTCACCCTGCAATTAGCAATCGCACGACTGCCAACATCGGTAAACGATGTTTTGTTGCAGCCCGCAGCCAAAACAACGTCCGACCACTCTTGGCCGCCTACCACCCATGTTCTGTTGGTCTTGAAATAAATCGGTTCGAGTGTAAACGACGGAGTGTTGTTATTGCAAGGAGCAATAGGCTGCACAGCAACCCGATGCAACCCGCTAACGTCGGATACCGCATCACAACAGAAATTAGCTGCCACAACATAGTAGTACATCTCGCCTATTTCGGTTGTGGAGGGTTCAAACGTCGGACCCGTAGCACCAAACACCGGTGTTCCACCCACGTTGCTGTTGTCGGTATTGGCATACCATTGGTAGAACATGGGCTGACTTCCCTCAACCGTAACCGAGAGGGTATCGGGGTCGAAAGCCACACCCTGAAAGGTGGTTCGAGTAGTGATGTCCGGATGGGTAATGATTTGTGGAGGGGTGTAAGTAATCGCGGTAATCGGTGTGAGTGTGTCTAAAGAGCAGCCTTCGGCACTCACAATTTCGAGGTAGTAAGTAGTGTTCCCGGTGATAATGCGGGTCATAAATTCGGTGCCTGTGTGCAAAAGGGTTCCGGCATCATACCAACGGATCGTGTCGCTGTCCAAGCCTGTTGCTCGGAGGGTTGCTATGCCACCTCCGCAAATGGTGTCGGGGATTATGGTCAACGTAGGTAAGGGACGTATCATAACCTGAACGGCATCGCTTGTGTCGGGTGGGCACAAACCGTCGGCATGGCTCACAATCAAACGATACCAAGCATTGGAAGCGATGGTGTCGGAGATGGTCAGGGTGTGGGTGGTATCGTTAAGCATATCCGCAAAGGCATCGCCGTCAAGGCATGCCTCACCCTCACAAATCTGCCATTGGTAAATCAGGTCATCAATATCATCGACCGTTACCGCAAGGACAACCTCTCCCCCATTCACACAAATTTCATCGCCTTCGGGTTGAGTGATGATGATGCTGTCGGGGCAATACAGCACAATTTCGTTTTCCGAAAACGTACTGTTGACCACTTGCAACGTCGTTCCATAGATTGCCGAACCGCTGATTCCGGCTGTATTTCTCACAAACAAGGTGTTAAAAACGATACCGTCGCCTTCGGCAAAAATTCCACCGCCATACTGCACAGCTCGATTGTCGATGATATGACAATTCCTTACGACGGCATCAACACTCATGTAAACACCGCCTCCGGAAGGCTGTTCAGACGATCTCGCAAAGCCGTTGCGAATGATGAAACCATCTAAAACCGCCGCAATTCCTAAGTGAATGACGGTAAATGCAGAATCTCCGTTTTCAATCGTGGTTAAATTTACTGCATAATTTCGTTGTTCGATGGTGGGATTTCCTACAGTCGGAAATCCGCCGAGCAACTTGATATTTGCGGGAACTATCAAGGTTGTATCAAGAGTATATGTCCCGGCTTGCACCCAAATATCGTCGGGCGAAGTTTGTGCCAAAATCATGGCATTTTGCAAGGTGGTTGCATTTGCCCAATCCGACCCGGTTCCTGTGCCGGTCGGTGTAACATGGATTTGTGCAAAACCGCTAATGCAGATGGCAAGTGCGGTTGCTGATATTAAAAGTTTTGTTTTCATAATCTGTGATTGTTTTTTTTATTGCCACCAATTAGGTTGATAATTTACTTCTTCTCTTTTCCAAAGTTGGAAAGTGTAGTTGATTTGAATTTCGTGTGAACCGCGTTGGTAAGGTTTCAGTGCACCATAAGAAACGCCGTAAGAATAACCGATTCTAAAACCTTCTGCAACATTGGCTTTTAGGTTGAAATTAACGGTTCTGGATCCGGTTCGTAACATAACACCCATTCCATACGTGTTTTCATAAAATACATGTAATCCCACATTGACCAAAAACGGCACTGTGTGAACGTAACGCATAAAAATTTCCGGGCGTACAGACCATTCGCCCATACGGTGAACATATCCACCCATTAAATAAAATTGCGACCTCATTTGCGAATACCATTCCCGTCCGTTTATTTGGTGAATGCCGTATCTGGGTTGCATCAAATTCATGGCAGAAATACCGGCATACCAATTCATAGCCAAATAGTAAGCTCCAAAACCCGCGTCAAACTTGGTGTTTTGTGTACGTCCTTTTTCTAAAGTAGGGTCGTTTTCGTGCATAACATACTCGATTTTATCCCAATCCACAATATGATTCAAAAATCCGGCTTGAACGCCCAAATTGAGGATACCTTTACTTAAATAAACTTTGTGTGAATAGTTGGTATAAGCCGAATTTCCGGTCAGGTTGCCCCATTCCTCACGTTGGTATACAAAGCCCAGAGCGTTTCTCTGACTTTCAAACGGAGCATGTCCGTTGAAGTTGATAATAGTTGGTGAACCTCGCATACCTACCCACGATTTATGAGTCGTTAAATTGATGGATAATAAGTCGTAAAGTCCTGTATAGCCCGGATTGTACAAGATTTGATTACCGGTATACATCGCCAACGGAACAGCTAACTGAGCAAATGTTTTTCCGCCGAAACAGATGAAAATTGCTAATATAAAAATTTTGTTTTTCATGGTAATAGGTGTTTATTTAGATTTAGATGCTTTCATTAATAACCAACCCGCCATAGATGCTACATCTTCGGCTAAGATGACGTAGTAGTAAATTCCATCGGGCAGAACTTGATTTCGTTTATTTTTTCCGTCCCATCGTCTGTTCGGATCCTCGTTGTCGTAGTTGGCAATGCGATTCACTTCATCACCTGCACTGTTGAGAATAATCACCGTATTGATCGGATAACGTTCAATATATTTGATTCCCAAATAGTCGTTAAATTCGTCGTTGTTCGGCGAAATGTAAAGCGTTGGCATCACTCGCCGGTACGAACACGGTATGGAAATAATTGCTGAGGATTCGCAGCTTTCTTCATCGGTTACGATTAGGGTGTAACTACCGGATTCTACATTAATCAGGTCTTGACCTGCGGAGTGGTAAAGCCCTGAGTGGTTATACCATTCAAACGTAAAATTTGTAAGGTCTCCCACCCCACCTGAAATCGTTGTAAAGACTGAACCTCCGCTACAATCCTCCCCTCCGGCGGTGGTTACGGATTGTACTGTGATACTCACCGGAATGCTTGCCGGCACGGTCACGGTATCGGTTCTGGAAATACCGCCAACATCTGTAACCGTAACTGTGTAGGTTCCGGGTTGCAGGTTTGGATTCAACATGTCGCTAACACCATTACTCCATAAATAAGTGTAAGGTCCTGTTGATCCGGTCGCCGTCGCACTTGCCCAGCCTTCGCCGGCAATACAGCCGGCACCGAAATCCATAGCAATTGTAAAGGTATCCACCTCCACGATCGGCTCGTTGTATTCAAATGCTCCCATACTCACACCCGCAGTTACTAAGCGAGAATTGAAGTCCAAGCATAATGAATCTTGTTCATAATTCCAAGCCGATGGATTTCCACTCTTGAATGCCGGACTTGTTTCGTCGATTCGAAAATTTGCAACAAAAGGTGTTGCTGTCAGCTCAATGTTTCCCGGTCCGGTAGTCAAGGAATCTAACGCTGAATGTTCGACTTCGGTTTCTGAGGAAACCGGATTTTGATCTCGATTTCCATAAATAACAGAGTTGGTCACCTTCCCGCCAACGCTGAGATGAACAACGTTTTGTGCAACAAGATGTGGCACAGATAGCGGCAAGCAACAAACTGCCGTAAGCAATGTTTTTTTCATTTGGTATATTTTTGATGATTGTTTTTTGGTCATATTAGGATGATTGATTTTGACTTTAGAGCAATAAAAAAACGCGGACTTAATTCCTTGTATTTGCTTCTGAGGTCCTAGCTAACCTTGTAACCAAATGTAAGAGTAAAGCCCACGCAATCACGTGGGCACTCTCGCTTTACTCTTGGTTACTTTTGAAAATGCTAGGTTTCAGAAGCAAAAATAAAAACGTAAGTGCTTGTTCGTTATGTTTTTTTTTACGTAATTATTTTACGCAGATTTTTCATAGGCGGTTTATGTTGTTTGTTGAAAATATCATGTCATCAAATTCTTTGATTTCAGGCTGCAAAGATACAAAAAAAATCTTAAAAACCAAGCCCTTTCATAACGTGCTGATTTTCAAAAAAAAGAAAAACGATTTCCCCGATTCTCAAAGAGTCTCCGGACGGGTTTGCAGAAAACTCTCCTCTCGTGCAAAGTCCACCGCATTATTAATATGGTCGACAAAAGATTGGGTTTTCTTAAATTCTTTCACACAAAAATTCAATAATTTTTTATCATCGGCAAGCAGTTTTTCATCGAAAGATTGAACCAACGAAAAACTTTTTTGCTTAATGTATTCAATATACGGACTGTCCGCCGGAAAGCCTTTTGGCGGACGAGAAAGCTTATCCTCTCGATCATCATCCCAATCAAAACCTTTCGCAGATTTTATGGTTTTTACAAAATTCGCACCATTGCTCAAAATATCCTCGCGAACACTTTTCAAAATGATGGGTTCGGGCATATACAAACCCGTACAAATCATCGAACCACCCAGCCAACTGCCTCGTCCTTTAGGCTCGATATGCAAATAATATCCGGCATTTCCGGAACATTTTCCGCCTTTGCAAACAAAAATTCCGATATGGGTTTTGTACGGCGTTTTATCTTTCGAAAAACGCGTATCGCGATAGATTCGATACGAACAATCTTTGACGGTCAAACTCGCAATGGTCGGGTCGAATTTGGCAATGCCCAAAATCAATTTTTCGGTGAAATCATTGAGTTCTTTTTGAATGGCTTGGTAGCGAGGTTTGTTGGCAGTAAACCATTCTTTGTTGTTGTTTTTCGAGAGTTCTTTCAGAAAAGGAATAACGGTTTTCATAGTGTTTTTTTTTATTTGTAGGGGCGAGATATGCCTCGTCCTTACAGATTCAGGTTGCAAAAATACGAAAAATTTTACAAAAACATTGCATAATTCAAAAATAATTTGTACCTTTGCACCGCAAATTGTTGCCTTGGTGGTGGAATTGGTAGACACGCAGGACTTAAAATCCTGTTTCCGTTGAGGAAGTGCGGGTTCAAGTCCCGCCCGAGGTACGTAAGGGAAACCGTGAAGTTGGAAAGAAAAATTGTAGGCATACGAATTTTTAGTACGGATTGATTTTGAGGGGGCGAGAGCCTCTTTTTTGTTAGAGTATAAAAAGAAAAATAAGTGAATAATTAAATGATAACAGAACAAAACATACAATCACTAATTGATGAAAAACTCGCTAACAGCGATGTGTTTCTCGTGGAATGTCGAGTGAAAACGGACAACAAAATCCGTGTGTTCATTGATAGCGAACGAGGAATTACGATTGATGATTGTGTGGCATTGAGTCGGCATATCGAAGGAAATTTGGACAGAGATAAGGAGGATTTTGCGTTGGATGTGTCGTCGGCAGGATTGGACTTGCCTTTGCGAATTCCGCGTCAGTTCGAGAAAAACGTGGGTCGAACGGTGCACGTTGTGATGAACGACGGAACAGAAATCAACGGAAAAATCATAGAAGCAACCAACGAAAATTTTACGGTTTTACCGGAGATAAAAAAGAAAAAGAAAAACGCGGAAAGCGAGCAACCACAACCGGTTTCCATCAATTATAGCAATCAAAAAAACACAAAAATAATACTAACATTTTAACAATAACTCACCCATGGACAACATTAATTTGGTAGAGAGTTTCTCGGAATTTAAGGAATTCAAAAACATTGATCGCGAAACGATGATGCGTATTTTGGAAGATGTATTTAGAGGCATGTTGCAAAAAAAATACGGCACGGATGAAAACATTGATATCATTGTGAATATCGACAAAGGTGATTTGGAAATTTATCGTAATTTGACCATCGTTGAAGATGGCGAATTGAAAGATGAAAACACCGAAATCGAATATTCCAAAGCCATCAAAATCGAGCCGGATTTTGAAGTCGGAGAAGAAGTTTCGGAACAAATTTTTATGAAAGATTTTGGTCGTCGCGAAATTTTGTCGATTCGTCAAAATTTAGTTGGAAAAATCCAAGAATACGAAAAAAACAACATTTACAAAAAGTACAAAGAACGCATCGGAGAAGTGATGGCGGGCGAAGTGTATCAAGTTTGGAAACGCGAAATTTTAGTTCTTGATGATGAGGATATCGAGTTGATTTTGCCGCGTCAAGAACAGATTCCGGCGGATTTTTATCGCAAAGGAGACACGCTTCGTGCTATCGTTTTGAAAGTGGAAATGCGCAACGGAACACCGCAGATTATTCTTTCAAGAACATCACCTGCATTCTTAGAACGCTTGATGGAACAAGAGATTCCGGAGATTTTCGATGGCTTGATTACCATCAAACGTATCGAACGCGAACCGGGCGAACGTGCAAAAATTGCCGTTGAATCTTACGATGACCGAATCGATCCTGTTGGTGCTTGTGTGGGTGTGAAAGGCTCGAGAATCCACGGAATTGTGAGAGAATTGCGGAATGAAAATATCGATGTTATCAGTTGGACCGGCAATCCGGAATTGCTGATTGCACGTGCGTTGAGTCCTGCAAAAATTCTTGGAATCAAATTGAACGAAGAAGACAAAACCGCTGATGTTACTATGAAACCTGATCAAGTTTCGTTGGCAATCGGAAAAGGCGGACATAATATCAAACTCGCAGGACGCTTGGCGGGCTACGAAATCAACGTGTATCGCGATACGGTTGATGTAGATTATGAAGATGTGGATTTGCAAGAATTCAACGATGAAATCGAACAATGGGTTATCGATGCATTGACGGCTATCGGTTGTGATACGGCAAAAGATGTATTGGCAATTTCTGCTAAAGAACTTGAAAAACGTACGGATTTAGAGGAGGAAACCATTCAAGATGTATTGAAAATTTTGCAAGCAGAATTTGAATAAAAACCATAAAGTAAAGCAAAGCTTGCACTCGACCAACAAAAGATATGCGACCACAAGGGTCACCCAACACATAACAAAAAACCGAAAAAAAAGAGGGAGGGAATATGTCAGATGAAATCAAAGGTACACGGCTTTCAAAAGCAGTGAAAGAGTTCAATATCGCCGTACACACGGCTGTTGACTTTTTGAAAAGTAAAGGATTTAAAGTAGATTCGAATCCTAATTCCAAACTTTCCGGCGAAATGTATGTTGCGTTGGAGAAAGAATTCCAATCCGATAAAAAAGCCAAAGAAGCTTCGGAAAGAATTGCTTTGGAATTCCAAAAGAAAGAAACGATTACTCTTGAAAAAACTCCGAAAGCTGTAGTAGAAAAAGAAGACGAAGAAGAGGAATATATCATCAAAGGTGCTACTCTCGAAAAGAAAGCAAAATCAACCAAAACCAAAGAAACAACCAAAGAAAAAGAACCGGTTGTTGAAACACCGGAAGAACCCAAAGAATCTAAAGAACCCAAAACACCCAAAAAGAAACCGGCAACCAAAAAGAATGTTGAGACGGAAGAAGAAGAAACCCTCGTTGCCCCGAAAGTAAAGGTGCTTGGACAAATCAATTTGAGTGAAATTAACACCAAAACACGTCCGGATAAAAAGTCGAAACAAGAACTGAAAGAAGCACGCGAAGCAAAGGCAGAAGAGGCAAAAACATCAAAAAAAGATTCAAAAAAATCGACTGAAAAAACAACCAAATCGAAAGAAAAACCCAAAGAAAAATCGAAAGAGAAAGCAAAAAAAGAACCTGTTGTTGAAGTTGTTCAAGAAGAAATTTTGGAAACTGCTCCGGTTGAAGAACGTGTTATCGAACACATCGAAACCAAGCATGTCGTCATTGACGGACCAAAAATAACCGGACAAACCATTGACTTGTCGCAATTCAACAAAAAGCCAATCGTTGCTACATCTTCCGGTGGCGGACATGCACACAAAAAGAAACGCGAACGCATTAAAAAAGAAAAAAGCATCGACATCAAAGAGGCGATAAAAAATGCGGAAAAAGCGGGTTGGAAAAAAGAAGTAAAACCGTCGAAACAAGCCAAAGGCAGGCTGATTGCGGAAGTTGATAGCGACGAAATCGCAAAACAAATCAAAGAAACTTTGGCACGTTTGGGCTCAACCGGAAAATCAAAATTCTCCAAACATCGTCGTGAAAAACGTAGTCAAGTGGCAGCAGAAATGCAAGAGGAAGCCATACGTGCACAACAAGAAGCCGGCGTTTTGAAAGTAACGGAATTCGTTACGGCAAACGAGCTGGCAACCATGATGAACCTTCCGGTTACATCAATTATCGGAACCTGTATGTCGGTCGGACAATTCGTTTCCATCAACCAACGTTTGAACGCCGAAATTATTTCGCTTTTGGCAGATGAATACGGTTTCAAATTGGAATTTGTTGGTGCGGATGTTATCGAAACTCTCACGGAAGTTGAAGAAGAAGACCAGCCTGAAGATTTGATGTTGCGTGCTCCGATCGTTACGGTGATGGGACACGTTGACCATGGAAAAACTTCGCTTTTGGACTATATTCGCCATGCAAATGTGATTGCCGGTGAGGCTGGTGGAATCACACAACATATCGGTGCTTACGAAGTAACGCTCGATAGCGGTCGTCAAATCACATTCTTGGATACGCCCGGTCACGAAGCGTTTACCGCCATGCGTGCACGTGGTGCGAAAGTTACGGATATCGCGATTATTGTGATTGCCGCAGATGACCGAATCATGCCTCAAACCATTGAGGCGATCAACCACGCACAAGCCGGAAATGTTCCGATTATTTTTGCGATTAACAAGATCGACAAACCCGGTGCAGATCCGACGCGCATCAAGCAAGCTCTTGCAGAAATGAATCTTTTGGTGGAAGAATGGGGTGGAAAATATCAAAGTCAGGATATTGCTGCAAAACACGGTACCGGTATTCCGGAATTGCTCGAAAAAGTTCTTTTGGAAGCCGATATTTTAGGTTTGCATGCTAATCCGAAAAAACGTGCGAAAGGCACGGTTATCGAGGCTTCGCTTGATAAAGGCAGAGGATTTGTAGCGAATATCTTGGTTCAAGATGGAACGGTTTCTATTGGAGATAATATCTTAGCCGGAAGTACGTATGGTCGTGTGAAAGCCATGTTTAACGAGCGAAATCACCCGATTCAAAAAGCAGGTCCGGCTACACCGATTTTGCTTTTAGGCTTGAATGGTGCACCACAGGCGGGCGACGGATTCAACGTTACACCGTCCGACAAAGAGGCTAAAGAGGTTGCTACACGCCGTTTGCAACTGCAACGCGAACAAGGTTTACGAACACAAAAACATATTACACTCGACGAAATCGGTCGCCGTATTGCGATTGGAGATTTCAAAGAACTCAACATTATCGTTAAAGGCGACGTGGATGGCTCTGTGGAAGCTCTTTCGGATTCGTTGCTCAAACTTTCAACGCCGGAAGTTCAGGTGAATGTGATTCATAAAGGTGTCGGACAAATCTCTGAAGGCGACGTGGTTCTTGCATCTGCATCGGATGCGTTGATCATCGGTTTCCAAGTTCGACCATCGGTTGCTGCAAGAAAATTAGCAGAAAACGAACAAATCGATATTCGTCTGTACTCCGTAATCTACAAGGCAATCGAGGAAGTTAAAGATTCTCTCGAAGGTATGTTGGCACCGGATGTTCAAGAAAAAATTACGTGTAACCTTGAAATCAGAGAGGTATTCAAAATCACGAAAGTCGGTTCAGTTGCGGGTTGTATGTGTTTGGACGGCAAGATTCAACGAAGCACGAAAGTACGAATCATTCGCGATGGAATTGTGGTTTACACCGGAAAACTTGGCTCTCTCAAACGTTTCAAAGACGATGTGAAAGAAGTTGTTTCAGGACAAGATTGCGGGTTGAATATCGAAAATTTCAACGACATCAAAGTTGGCGACATCATTGAAGGTTACGACATCATCGAAACCAAACGAACATTGTAAAAATAGAGGAACTATTTTCATTTTTCGCCTAACGGATATTTTTTATCGTATCAACGTGATAACACCTTTTTTCTGCATCGTTTTGCCGTTTCGAATTAATTCGAAAATAAACAAATAAACTCCGGCTTGACATTCGTTTCCGCTGTTGTTGAATGTGCCATCCCAACCATCAGTGGGATCTGTCGTCGAAAAAACAACTTGTCCGAATGTGTTGTGAATTAGAAATTTCATTTCATCATTAACTTGCGAAACATAGATTGGACGGTAGATTCGAGTAACTCCACCGGGCACAAATCCTGTTGGAAAATACAACGGAATTTCATTTCTCGAAATGATATCCACAACATTGGACTTCGCTAAAGACTTTATTCCATAAGGATTGTCGGAAATTTCACGAGCGACAACATAATAACTCAAATTCAAAATTTGTTCGATACTTGAAATTGCAAATGAATGGGTCTGATGAGGGGAAAGCCCCGTTTTCACAGCTGTATGGTCGTCCTGAATTTCATAAACTTCGTAATGAATATCATTTCCAAACCAACCTTGATACTCTGAAAACCTTAAATTCACTACTGTTCCCTGTAATTCTGCTTCCAATAAAACAGGTTTGGCATCATTCGAACGAATCACGATTTCACCACAGGTATCACTGATTTCGAAATGATAAAATCCATCTTTTCTTGGTAACAAAAAACGATTATTGTTCAAAAAATCGGCATACGTTATCGTTTGTTCAAGCGAGCCATCCATGTACAGAAACAAATGTTTCCAAACCTTTGAAACATCTGCCAAACAAGCTACTTCAACGGTTTTATCATCGACAACATTAATGGTTTCGATATAGGCAAATTCAGGTTCCGGTGCGGTAATCATGACCAACGAATCAGCAGTCGAAATAGAGAAAATAGTTTCAGTCGAATTCACTGCACGAACATAAATTTTGTATTTCTGTTCGTGTCCGAAAGCATCAACAACAGCAGAGCGTTGCAACGGATCGTTGATAGTGGCTGCAAGCGTGTATGGTTCATCATTTTTCGAAAGCCAAATTTCAAAATATGCGATATTGGATAAACTTCTTTCCGCACTGCTCCACGATACATGGAGTTTTTTTTCGCAGGAACCTTGCTCCACTTTACATAAAAAAATGCGTTTCCAGTCAGATGTAATCGGACTATGATTAAAATCTTCATCAAAAACATCAATCCGATATCGGAAATTGGTATCTGCATTTCTCTCCACGGTGTAGTTGTTTTCGAGTCTGCCAAAAACCGTATCAATAGCAAAATTTAATAACGGATTATCTTGATATTGCTCAAAAATCCGATATCCAACCACATTCGTCGACGAACTCGATGTCCAAAAAATTTGAACTTGATTGGTTTGTGGATTCACACTAACAGCATCAATTTGAACCACCGGAAGTTGTGCAAAAATCACAAAACTTAACCCCAACAAACACCCTATAAAAATTGCTCTAAACATAACCAATCTACAAAGATACAAAAAAAATTTGTTTTTTTCATTTTTTTTTCGTACCTTTGTAAAAAAATAATATCGTCATGAAAAAAATAGCATTACTATTATCTTTCATTGCAGCCTTTACCATTGTGGCTTGCGATAAAACAGAAACATTCGATGCCACAGCACCAACAAGCGGTGTTTGGGAGGAAGTTATTTGGATTTCTATCGAAAGAAATGGAAAAATCGAACGAGAGCAAATGACTTGGGACGAAATGCTCGCTGCTAATGGCAATGGCGTGGATATTGACTCCCTTGTTTACATCATTCAAACTATTGAATTTACACAAGATCCGGCTGATCCATCAAAAGGAACCATGCAAGTTACGACTCATTACGGAGATGGAATTCCTTCTGCTGCAGACTCTGTAACAGACTGTTTTAAGGGGTCTCGTCGAACGGAATATTTCAAAATCGACTATGTAGTTGAACCTTCCGGAAAGTCTGATGTTAGTTGGATTAGCGGCGACGGAGAGTTTAAAAATTCTAATTTTACAGATCCAAATACGGATTACTGTTCTCCTCAAGGGGAACTTACAAGAATCTACGATTTTTCTTACGAAAATGCTGAAACGGAATCTCCTCGTCGTATGAGTTTGCACTTGTGGATGCCAAAATTAGACAACAACGGCAATCCGGTATTGGACAACGATGGCAAGGTAGAAATCATCAGATGGAGCAACCATACGTTCATTCAGACTAAATAAATTTTCGTTAGATGATGAATTTGCGTAATTTTTGTGTTTTGATACTTTTGTCGCTTTTTGCGATAGGGTGCACGAATGCGTCAAAGGCTTTCAAAAAAGGACAATACGATGATGCGATTAACCGTTGCATACAAATTTTGCAAAAGGAGCCAACCAATCAAAAATATCTTGAAATCCTCAGAGATGCCTATCGTATTGCAGATGCGAACGACAAAGAACGAATTTTGACCTTAAAAGGATCCGGACAGCCGGATATTTGGGGAAGCACCATAACGATTTATGAACGCATGATTGCTCGCAATCGGCGAATTGATGCACTTCCCTCCTCTGCAAAAAACGAAATCGAATTTGTTTTTTATTCTCACAGCAATGAGTTGACAGAGGCAAAGCGAAAAGCAACGGAATACCACTACGCAGAAGGTATTCGCAGACTGAATTTCGGCACAAGAACGGAGGCACGACAAGCGTTTACTCAGTTCGAACGTGTCGTTGTGTATTCAGGTATTGATTATCGAGATGTGAGAAATCTTATGGCACGTGCAGAAGAATTGGGTACGACTTTTGTGCTGTTCAGAGTGGTCAACAACAGCCCTACTTATCTGCCTCACGAAGCGGTTTGGCATTTGATCAATATCCAGCCACAAGTTTTGAACAAACGTTGGGTAAAATATGATACTGACTCCATTCGTCCGAACTACCATTTTGATGTTGTGTTTTCGTTAGACAGAACCATTTTGTTTCCTCCTGCTGTGAACACGCGAAATTTTACAGAAACCCGTACTATTACGGATGGCACCGAATTTCAGACCGATAGCAGAGGAAATCCTGTTCAAGACAGTGCCGGAAATTTTATTCGAATTCCGAGAAATATAACGTTGAAATGTGTGGTTACAGAAGTTACGCAATCCGTACAAGCTCGGTTAGATGGAACTATGACCTATTTTGATGTGGAAACTCAGCGTTTTTTACGTAGTATTCCTTTAAGCAGAACGTTCACTGCACATAGTTCGAGTTTCCGTACTGACGGGGATTTGCGAGCATTATCGGATCAAACCAGAAAACGAATTACAGCACCTGTTATGCCACTTCCGGCTCCCGACCAAATGTTGGTTTGGGCAGCACAGGATATGACCGAAATGATTCGTGAAACGCTGTCTGCTAACTCAAATTTAATGCGATAATTTAGATGTCTTGATTGCGGGAATCACGCGAAAACACAGGGTTTGCGTAGATTTTGCAAAATAAATTACACAGTTCCGGATAAAATTTCAAACCAATTTGTGCAATTTTTTCGTTCATGTTGATGATAAATTGTTCTTTCGTTTCTTCGGTGTAGTGTGCGGTATATTTATCGGTTCGATTCAACAAATCATAAGCGATGTAATTCGTGTCAAATAATTTGTAATTTTGGATAATTTGGTTATCGATTAATTTTGCAATTTCCTTGAAAATCGCTTGATTGGGGATGTTTTTGCACGATTCCAATTCCGAATTGATGGGAGTTCCAATCGCAATATGTACCTCGCCTTTTTTTTGCATAATTCCTGTAAGAATACTTTGAAAATCTTCATTCGGAGATTTCTGATAAGGTGCATCTTTCGAAAGAAAAAGTTCGCGTGTTTTCATCCAATCGCAGGGTTCGATTTGATATGAAATTGCCACAGGAATGATATTTAATTCGGCAATCGAAGTCAAAACATCGTTTGTTCCGCTCATCGCAAACATCTTGATTAATGCGGGATCCGTGATATCCAACCCGTCTTTGGTTCGTCCGTTGCGTTGAGCAATCCAAATGGATTCATGTTTGTTGACAATGGTATTTCGTAAATATCTTGAAAAAATTAACGAGTTTTGTAAAGTCTCGCGAATGCTTGCTCCACGAATCACTTTAACCATTTTGTTGGAACGCCAAATATCCGTAAAAAATTGCGATGGCATTAAATTATCACCGATACAAATTTCTGTTGTCTTGAAACCATGCTCCATCAACGCAATTTGAAATAACGTGGAATCTAAAACTATATCGCGGTGATTCATCACAAAAATATGATTTTTTAAGGTGTCGATATTTTCGAATCCTTTAATCGTAACACCTCGTGTGGTTTGTTTCACAATCTTATGAAACGCTTTAGCTGCAAGGAGTTTCTGAAATTCCTCTGTTGTTTCTATATTCCGAATCATGTCGCGAAATTCAGTCTGATTCATTTCCGAAAACAGAAACGACGCAATGTTTCCGATTTCGTGAGCATCGGCAATACGTTGCATCGCCTCAGGAATCTCATCATTATGATACGGTCTGATTTTGTCAAATTCGCTATTCAAATTAGTTGTATTCATTGTTCAAACATTTTAGAAAGCCGACCAATCGGGTAGTTCAGGTATAAATTGATAGGTTTGTTTTTCGTAATCCAAATGACAAAAATAATGTTCAACACCATTTGTAACCATCAAATACTTGACTTGTAATGTCAAGTTGTAGCGAGCAATTTGTTCGAAAACATCTTGTGTAATTTTTATTGAAGGTGCTTTGCATTCCACGATTAACGCCGGTTTCAGGTTTGAATCCAATACGATTAAATCTGTTCGTTTGGACAACTTATTGACTTTGATTTCGGTTTCCACAACGATTGACGACATTGGTACATTCAGCGTTTCCGTTAAATATAAAATCGTCATTTGTCGAACTTTTTCTTCATCGGTACAAACGATATATTTCCTACGAACACGGTCTAAAATTTCAAGTTTGCCTTGTGCATTTTTTCTAACAGTAAATTTGGTCATGGATGTTTATTGCTTTTCGGTTCGATATGTATCGTGCATTCCAAGTGAAATTTTTCCTTGAGTGCTCTTTCAATTTTGGTGGCTAATTGATGGCTTTCCTCTACCGTTTCATTGCCGTCAACATGTATATGGAACGTGAGTTCGCGAAAATCGCCATAACAATGAACGTGAAAATGATGGGTGTAATAATCACCGAATTTTTCGTGAATATAGGCTTTAATTTCATTTTCCAAATCTTCGGAAATTCGTTCGCCCAACAATTTTTCAATGGCACTTTTGATAATTTCATAACTTGCCCAAAACAACGATCCTGCGACGATAAAGCCCAAAGCACCATCTATCCATTTCCAATCAAAAAATTTGCCGACAAAAATTCCGACCAAAATCGGTATCGACGAAAGTGCATCGCTGCGATGATGCCAACCTTCGGCTTTCATCGTTATGAGCCCTGTTTTGCGATACACCCAAAATGCATACTGTGCCAAACTTTCTTTCACAACGATAGAAAACGTCGTAACAACAATCGCAATGATTCCGAAATCCGCGGGTGTGTTGTGTTTCAAGCGGTCAAAAGATTCCATCAAAAATTCGTAAGCCACCACCGCTAAAATAAATCCGCAAACCAAAGCCGCAATTTGTTCCCAGCGACCATATCCAAACGGATGCGATGCCGTAGGCTTTTTGCGAGAAAGTTTAATCCCTGCAATCACAATACCTGAGGTTATCGAATCCGACAACGTATGCCACGCATCCGCTATCAGAGCCACTGATCCGGAAACCAGACCTGCCCAAAATTTAATGCCAAATAACATAACATTGACTAAAACAGAAACAAGTGCCTGTCGAATGCCTTGGTGTGCTGAGTTTTGAGTGGGTACGTGCATAATTTTTGAGATATTGATGTATGGATTGAAACAAAAAAATTTCTAAATTTCCGACAAAACTAAGGTATACAATTCTTGAATCGTCAAGCCCATTGCTCGTGCTTGCTGCGGAACAATACTGTTTTCGGATTGTCCGGGAACAGTGTTCACTTCGAGAAAATAAAGAGCATTGGTATCATCTTCCAAAATAAAATCAAAACGCACAATTCCTGCACAGTTCAGTCTATCGTAAAGTATAGACGACGTGTCTTGTATGATATAACCGAATACTTCGTCAATTTGTGCAGGCGTGATTTCATCGGTCATTCCGGTGGTATATTTCGCTTCAAAATCGAAAAATTCTTTTTTACTGATAATTTCTGTTACCGGAAAAACGATTTTTTTGCCTTCCGAACGAAACACGCCGCACGAAAATTCGCGTCCCTTCACGAATTTTTCGACAAGCACTTGTGTGTCTTCCTCAAAAGCCTTGTCAATTGCCGGTTTCAGCTCGTCAAGGGTTTTCACTTTCGACATACCGATACTCGAACCGCCGCAATTCGGTTTCACAAAACAGGGAAAGCCTATTCGGTGTGCTATTTCAGAAATACTATACCATTTATCTTTGAAAATATGCATGGCATCCGAAACATTGACGATATTCGAATTTTTTACCACTTCGTTGCAAAACCCTTTGTTGAACGTGAGTGCGGAGGTGGTTGCATCGCACGTGTTATACGGAATTTTAAGCATATCCAAATAACCTTGCAATTTTCCGTCTTCGCCCGGCGTACCGTGAACAATAATAAACGCCATATCAAACGTGATGTGTTTACCATCAATGGTCAAACTGAAATCGTTTTTGTCAACGGAAATTTCTTGGTTATCAGCAGTGGTGTGTGTCCAACTTTCCGGTGTGATGATAATCTTGTAAACGTTGAATAATGCGGAATCTAAGTGTTTTTCAACCACAGAAGCACTGCGAATCGAAATTACATTTTCGCCCGAATATCCGCCTGCGATCAATGCTATATTTTTCATAACAATCAATTTATGTTCTTGCAAACGGGACTGCATCCAACTTGCAAAATTCTTGGTTTAGATATTTGAAATACCCTGCAATAGCAATCATTGCAGCGTTGTCTGTCGTGTACTGAAACGGCGGAATAAATGTGGTCCAACCTAATTGTTTTCCGGTTTCTGCGATAGCATTTCGTACGGCAGAATTCGCCGAAACGCCACCACCGATTGTGATGGTTTTTATGTTCAAATCCTTTGCTGCCAAGCATAATTTGTTCATCAAAATTCTTACAATTGTGCTTTGAATCGAAGCACATAAATCGTTTTTATTTTCCTCGATAAAGTTCGGATTTTTTTTCAATTCGTCACGAATCAAATACAAAATCGAAGTTTTCAATCCGCTGAAACTGTAGTCGTATCCTGCAATTCGAGGTTCTGCAAATTTGAATGTATCCGAATTTCCTTCTTTGGCTAAGCGATCAATTACAGGTCCGCCCGGATATCCCAAGTCCATAATTTTTGCAGATTTATCAAAAGCTTCACCGGCAGCATCATCAATCGTCCGTCCGATAATTTCCATATCAAACGGGCTTTTGACCAAAACAATCTGCGTATGTCCACCCGAAACCAACAAACATAAATGCGGAAAATCCGGCACCTGAGAATCGTGATTTTCCTTGATGAAATGCGATAAAATATGTCCGTCCAAATGATTCACTTCGATGAGCGGAATGTCTAATGCCAAACTCATGGATTTCGCAAATGACGTGCCAACCAACAAGGAACCCAATAATCCGGGACCACGCGTAAACGCAATCGCATCTAAATCCTGAGCCGTCAATCCTGCTTGTTTCAACGCCGAATCCACTACGGGGACAACACTTTGCTGATGTGCTCTCGATGCCAATTCGGGAACAACACCGCCATAAATTTCATGAACTTTTTGATTGGCAATTAAGTTTGCACGAATCTGTTCATTCTCTAAAATCGCCGCAGATGTGTCGTCACAAGAGGTTTCTATACCAAGAATATATGCCATATTTTTTTATCTAATTTTTTTTATCTAAAATTACTACCTCCAAAAAACTGCATCTTCGGTCATCCAATCGCCATGCACTTTCAACACTTGCTCAATCACATCTCGAACACAACCTTCGCCACCTTTTTGATGAGAAATATAATGCGAAACTTCTTTAATTTCCGGCACTGCATCAGCCGGACAAGTAGAGATTCCAACGTTTTGCATCACGATATAATCGGGAATATCATCGCCCATATACAACACGGTTTCCGGATCAATTTCGTGTTCGGCACAAAATTGTTTGAACACTTCCATTTTATCTCTCACACCTTGATAAACTTCTGTAATGCCGAGATTGTTCAAGCGAATTCGCATCGAATCACCTCTGCCTCCGGAAATAATCGCAATGCGATAACCTTTCTTTATCGCATGGTGCAAGGCATAGCCGTCTTTGACCGTAGAACATCGAATTTGATCATCGCCATTAGCAACCCAGATTTTTCCGTCCGAAATCACACCGTCGTAATCGAAAACGAAAGTCTTAATGTTTTTTAATTTGTCTTTGTAATTCATAATTATCTATATTATTTTTTTCAGGGTATGACCTTGATCAATAGCAAATAAAGTATCATCGCCGGAGCAGCAAACAAAATACTGTCTAATCGATCGAGAAATCCGCCATGTCCGGGCAAAAACGTGCCGGAATCTTTCACATCTAAACTGCGTTTGAACATGGATTCGAACAAATCGCCGAATGTTGCAGAAATCACAACCATAAGGGCTAATCCAATCCATTTGATTAAGCTATAATTTTCAAAAATGTCCGTTGTAAAATGATGGAATGCAATACCCGCAAGAACGGCAAAAATAAGTCCTCCGAAAAATCCTTCCCACGATTTTTTAGGTGAAATTCGTTCGAATAATTTGTGTTTTCCCATGGTTATACCGACAAGGTACGCAAACGTGTCGTTTATCCACACAAAACTGAACAATGCCAATGCAAACAGAGGATTGACCCTGTGTAAATAAATCAAACAAACGAACGGCAACGTCATGTAAAAAAATGCAAAGATTGCATAAATAAGATTTTGTATCGGATTTTCTTTTTTGGAGTATAATCCCTCTACAAACAGCAAAAGAAATGAGAATATAAATAATGCAACACAGAGCGGGCGAAACGTTGTAGATAACGAAGTAGCAAAGGATTCGCCATAAAAGAAAAATATCATCGTCATCGGAGCAAAAACTAATGCACCTATAGCTCGTTGTGAAATTTCAATACCTTTTTTTGCAAGTAATTCTTGATACTCATAAACCGTTAGCAATAACACAATCGACATTAACAAGGCAAAACTCCAAAAACTCAGCATTGACGCCAAAATCGCAGCAACAAAAACCGCTCCCGTTAGCGTTCGTAAAACGAAGTTTGATTGAATTTTCATAATTTATTGCGGTGTTGTAGTGTCAATTAAAAAGAGGAAAAGTTGTTTCGCTCCCAAGCCTTGTTCCACTTCGCCATCGATATCCTCGATTCGGCTCAAACCGTTGACAATCGAAAACATCGAAGGCATTTTGGTTGTAAATTTTTCTTTGATTAATTTGAACGCTGTTTTCAAATCGGGTTGAATTTGTGCAACCGTTCCAACTACGATGTGCGTATCCAACACACTCAAAATTCGTCGTCCCGATGCAGGTTGCGAGCTAAACACAATACTTCCCGTTCGAGCAAGCAAAAAATCGCAGGTCGTTATGCCGACTTTTTGGAGAATCAGTTCGTTCGGATTGTCTGTAAATGGCAGTCCGGCGTGGGTTAGAATACGTTGCAACGTTTCTTCAACACAATAAATTTTATCCCAATTTTCTTGCTGTGTAAAAAATCGAATACTGTCCACCGCTTCTTGAATTCCTTCGCAATACACGAATTTTCCGCCATTCCGAATAAAATTTTCTGCAAATTCAATATCCAATCCGGCTTTGAAATCGTGATAAACCGATGTATCCAAATCCAACTGATGATACATAGACGGAGTACGCTCGATGAGTGCATCTCGTACGCTTTTCAGCATTCTCTCCTTATCGTTTACGGTGTTCATTCGGCAGGTTTTTTTTCTGCATCAGCAGGTCGTGGTCCGAAAATCTGCTCCAAATCATCTCTGAAAAGGACTTCACGTTTCATCAATGTATCGGCTAAAACATCTAATTTTTCACGGTTTTGAATCAAAATTTCTTTGGCTTTTTCATAAGCGGATTCGATTAAATCGTGAACTTCTTTATCAATAACTTCCGCTGTTTTTTCGCTGTAAGGCTTGCCAAACATGATGTCTTGTGCACCTTGAGAATCGTAATAACTGAGGTTTCCGATTTTTTCATTCATACCGAAATACGCCACCATCGCATAGGCTTGTTTGGTAACTTTTTCCAAATCATTCATTGCTCCGGTCGAAATTTTCCCGAATGCAACCGCCTCTGCTGCACGTCCACCAAGGGTTGCCATCATTTCATCAAACATTTGTTCACGCGTAGTAATTTGTCGTTCTTCGGGCAAATACCACGCTGCTCCAAGCGATCGTCCGCGAGGAACAATCGTTACTTTAATCAACGGGTGTGCGTATTTCAGCAACCAACTCACTGATGCATGACCGGCTTCGTGATAGGCAATTGTTTTCTTTTCTTCCGGAGAAATAAATTTACTGCGACGTTCCAAACCGCCTACAATTCGGTCGATTGCATCTAAAAAATCTTGTTTGTCGACTTCTTTTTTTCCGTTTCTTGCAGCAATCAAAGCCGATTCGTTACACACGTTTGCGATGTCCGCACCCGAAAATCCGGGAGTTTGTTTCGCCAAAAATTCGATGTCTAATTCCGGCGATTTTTTGATATTTCTCAAATGCACATTGAAAATTGCTTTGCGTTCTTCGAGTTCCGGAAGTTCTACGTGAATCTCTCTATCGAAACGACCTGCACGCATGAGTGCCTTATCTAAAATATCCGCTCGGTTGGTCGCAGCAAGAATAATCACACCGCTATTTGTACCAAAACCGTCCATTTCTGTCAGAAGTTGGTTGAGTGTATTTTCACGTTCGTCGTTGCCTCCGGTGAATACGTTTTTTCCGCGTGCACGCCCGATTGCGTCAATCTCATCAATAAAAATAATGCACGGTGCTTTTTCTTTCGCATTTTTGAACAAATCTCGAACACGCGACGCCCCTACACCCACAAACATTTCTACAAAATCCGAACCCGAAATCGAAAAAAACGGAACTTTTGCTTCACCTGCAACAGCCTTTGCCAGCAAGGTTTTTCCTGTTCCCGGAGGACCAACAAGCAACGCACCTTTCGGAATTTTTCCACCCAAATCGGTGTATTTTTTCGGATTTTTCAAAAAGTCTACAATTTCCATCACTTCCACTTTCGCTTCAGCCAATCCTGCCACATCGTTGAACGTGATTTGTCCACCGTTTTTCCCATCAAAAAGTTGTGCTTTCGATTTTCCAAAACTGAAAATTCCCCCCATTCCCGCACCGGCACCGCCGGGGACACCCATGCCTGCTCCCATCATTCGACTGAATATGATGAACAACATCACGATAATAAACAAGGGCCACAAAAACCCTAATCCTTCAAAAAAACCACGACGAGTTTCGGGAATTGGCTCAATTTTCGGACGAGGCACAAAATTTTCCAATTCCTCCGGTGTCAAACGAGATTTTTCGAATTCATCGGCATTCGTTTGTGCTTGACGAACATCGTTTTGAAATTGATCTAACGTTAGAAATTTGAATACAAAAAATTTCGGTTTTCTCAAATCTTCTGTTCGCAAACGTCCGTAGTTTAACGTATCGTTTTCAATGCGATTTCGTTTGATAAAAACTTCGGCTAATTCCTTGTTTACAACGACAACTCTCTCCACATCTCGGCGTTCGAGCATACCTTGTAATTCGTTCCAAGTGATATCAAAAGACCTTGCTTCCCACTGATTTCCGAATATATTTAGCCCTAAAATCGCAGCAATAATAATCGCATAAATCCAATTGAAATTAAATTTTGGCTTGTTTTGTGGCAGATTTCTTTGCTGTTGGTTTCGCTGCTGATTTCGCTGCTGATTTGGGTGATGTTGATTTTCGTTCATTGCTTTTGGCTACTTTTTTCATGGTTTCTTTCTTGGGCGAAACATTTTTCGTCCCTTTATTAGTTTTCTTTGCTATCTCTTTCTTGATGGATGCTTTGGTTGTGGGTTCTTTTTTCACAGATTTTTTCACGGGAATTTCCTCAACGATGGGTGTGATAACAGCATCTGCCCAAAGATTTTCGAGTTGATAATGTTCTCTAATTTCTTGTTGAAAAATATGAACGACCACATCTAAATAGTCTAACAAAATCCATTCCGAATTCTGAAAACCCTCTGCATGTGCGGGATTCATGTGAAGTATGGTTTTCACTTTTCGACGAACTTCTTCTGCAATTGCATTGACTTGTATCGTCGAATTTCCGTGTGTAATCACGAAGTAATCGAAGTTTGCACCTTTGATCTCGGAAAGATCAAGCAATAAAATGTTTTCCGCTTTTTTTTCGTGCATTGCATCGAAAATCGTGTCCAATAGGAGTTTCGTGGAATTTCGAAGTTTGGATTTTGCCATAAGGATAGATTTTGCTTTGCAAAGATACGAATTTTTTTGTATCTTTGCAAAAAAATTCAATCAGTGAGCAAAAATAAACGTATTTATTTTTCTAACGAGAAAATTTTCAATTTATTAAATATCTGTAGTTATGAAACAAGACATTACAATTTCCTACGATGTTTTTGATCGTTTGGAAGACTTATCTCCCGAAGACCAAAAACTCCTGGAAGCCGCAACTAAAGCAGCAAAGGACGCTTATGCTCCTTATTCTAAATTCCATGTTGGTGCTGCTGTTTTGACCGACAATGGCAACATTATTGTTGGAAATAATCAAGAAAATTTGGCTTATCCATCAGGGCTTTGTGCTGAACGTGTTGCCGTTTTTTCGACTTCGGCTTTGTATCCGAATCAAAAAATAATGGCGATTGCAATTACCGCCTTTTCGGAACAGTTTGTTACGGACAAACCTGTTTCGCCTTGCGGGGCTTGTCGACAAGTCTTGATCGAATACGAAATCCGCGACAATCAGCCTATTCGCTGTATTTTACGAGGATCAACAGGACAGATTTTTGTGTTCAAAAGCATACACGACTTGTTACCGTTGCAAGGAAATTTTTTAGGGTAAAATTCAATCCTATTTTTCCAAAATGAAAATCAAAACAAATGCTCTCAAATCTGTTCGTGATTTTTTCGATGAAGAATTGAAAAATCTGTATTCATCGGAAGAAATTCGATATTATTTTTACCGATGTTGTGAACATTTTTTGAATATGCCCAAAATAGAAGTTATTGAAAATCCTGATTTTCGTATCAGCGAAAGCGAAATGTTGAATTTTAATTTTGCTGTAAAAGATTTGAAAAAACAAAAACCGATTCAATATATTTTGGGAAGTTGTGATTTTTTGGGATTGTCGCTGTATGTTTCGCCGGATGTCTTGATTCCACGTCCGGAAACTGAGGAATTGGTGCACAAAATTATCCGGCAAAATCAAAATTTTTCAGGCGAACTTTTAGATATTTGTTGCGGTAGCGGATGTATCGCGTTGGCACTGAAAAACGAATTTAATAACGCTCTTGTTCAAGGTTTTGACAGTTCTGAATTTGCCATTGAAGTCGCAAGAAAAAATGCCGAAAAACATTTATTGAATGTCAATTTTTTTACTGCTGATATTTTCAAGCATAACACCGAACAATGTTTTGATCTGATCGTTAGCAATCCGCCATACGTTCTGCAATCCGAAAAGTCGGAAATGCAAGCAAATGTGTTGCATTACGAACCTCACAAGGCATTATTTGTAGATGATGAATCTCCGTTAATTTTCTACACGGCAATCGTTGATTTTGCGAAAAAACATTTGAATCCCAATGGAAAATTGTATGTTGAAATCAATGAAAAATTTGGACGTGAAGTTGCAAAATTGTTGGAAAATCAAGGTTTTTTGCATGTTGAAGTAGAACAAGATTTCAGAAAAAAAGATAGATTTGTGTATGGAACCTTGTAATTTTTCATATCGTTATTTTGTTGAATTAGCCTACAATGGCTCACCATTTTGTGGTTGGCAAATTCAAAGTAATGCGGTTACCGTTCAAGGTACGTTGAAAGAGGCGTTTTCCCGTATTATGCGAGAACCCGTTTCCCTCAAAGGTTGCGGGCGTACGGATACAGGTGTTCACGCGAAAAAATATGTCGCACATTTCGATAGTGAAATTTTTTTGAACGAACAAGATTGTCAAGATTTATGTCGAAAATTAAATTCATATTTACGAGAATCGATTGCGGTTTACAAAATTTATCAAGTCGCAAATAATTTACATGCGAGATTTTCAGCGATTTCGAGAACGTATGAGTATGTTATTTCTCTTGAAAAAAATCCTCTCACATTTGATTTTTCCTATCCGTTGTACGATAATTTAGACGTCAATCAAATGAACGAGGCTTGTAAAATTTTGCACGAATATACCGATTTTACTTGCTTTTCGAAATCACACACGCAAACCAAAACAAACTTTTGCACCATTCAAAAAGCCATTTGGAAACGAGAAAAAAACACATTAATTTTCACGATTCAAGCCAATCGTTTTTTACGAAACATGGTTCGAGCCATTGTCGGCACCATGATTGAAGTTGGGCAACACAAGATTTCGTTAGACGATTTTCGACGAATTATTGAAAATAAAAATCGCAGTGAGGCAGGATTATCGGTACCTGCAAAGGGATTATTTTTGATCAATGTGGTGTATTAATTACAACACATTCCCTAATTGTTCCTTGATTTTTTCCAATTCATCTTTCATTTCAACAACGATTTTTTGAATATCTACATCATTCGCTTTGGAGCCGATTGTATTGATTTCTCTACCTAATTCTTGGGTTACAAAACCTAATTTTTTTCCTGCGGATTCCTCGTTGAGTGTGTCTAAAAAATATGTGCAATGTTTTTTCAAACGCACTTTTTCCTCAGTAATATCAATCTTTTCGAGATAGTAGAACACTTCCTGTTCAAAACGATTTGCATCAACAAGAGAAGATTCCATCCATTTTTCGAAATTGGTTTTCATACGATCTTTTATCGCTGAAATACGCGATTTTTCAAATGTTTCAACCTTTTTCAGTAACGCTTGAATAGTTTCGATACGCGTTCTAAAATCATTCTCTAAAATTTGTCCTTCGTGCAAGCGAAATTCGTCAAATTTAGCGATAGACATCGTTATGACATTCAACACAGCATGCCATGTTTTTTCGTCGATTTCGTCTGTTTCAGTATTCAACACATCGGGCATTTTCATGGCGATTCTCAACAAATCGGATTGCAAATTTTGCTGTTCGGAAATCTCTTTTAATTCGGAAATATATTGTCCTAAAATCGATCGGTTAATTGTTGAAGAGCCTGTTTTCAGGTCTGTCTCAAATGTCAGTATTCCCTCTGCTTTTCCGCGTTGCAACAAGGGAGAGAGTACAGTTCTTAATTCTAATTCTTTTTCTCGAAATTGATTGGGTATTTTCAATGTCAAGTCGAGTTGTTTTGAGTTTAGAGATTTGATTTCAAACGTTATTTTTTGATTGTTTAGTTCTTCGGTGTGTTTCCCGAACCCGGTCATAGATTTAATCATAAAAAGTATTTTTTTTGCAAAGATACGATTTTTTTGTGAAAAAACCTTGCATATCATATTTTTTTCGTATCTTTGCAAAACAAAAACCCAAACCATGAAATAAACGGAAATATAAGTAAAAATAGCGTTTGCTAATTCTTGTTTGTCGGAAACTCGACACTTCCAAATAACTACGAGATAAGTGCAACGCCTGTAGAACGGGCTTGCTTTATTTGTAGTTATGGGCAGTCGAGTGCCTCGATAAACGGATTTGTCAAGTCCGTTTTTTTTATTGCCCTAAATCATAAAACATAAATCATAAAACATAAACCATAAATACCTATGAAAAAAATCACCCTAATCTTAATCCTTATCGCAAGTTTTGGAACCCAAAGTTTTGCGTATTGTCCTATTCCGCAATGGTGCCCATCAGCCCCCTTGCATCAGACTCTCTGCCCGGGCGAGTCGATAGAGGATATCGAATTTCCATCGGTAATCGGAAAAACCCTTGTCATCACTTGGTGGACAGATGGCACACGCATCCATTCTTTTGAAGATCCTCCTCCCGGCATCACGGTTTCCGGCGACGCCTTAAATCCGCTCGGCGACCGAGAATACGCATGGCCTGTTTCTATTAAAGGTTCACCCACAACTCCCGGCACGCATCATTACACTGTGAGCAATACTTGTGGTGTGGAGTTACTACACGGTAGCATCACTCTGGCACCACCAACTCCCGCAACACCCGGAACCATCACGTTTAGCCCTACTTCGGTTTGTATAGGTGGCGCATTTACAGCATCTGTCAGTGCTGTAAGTGGGGCTGATTTTTATACATGGACTACGCCTGCGAATATGACCGATGACGGTAGTACGACTACGTCTTTGAGTGTTACTAATGCAGGCACCACAGCGGGTAGTCTCCCTGTTTCGGTAACGGCGACTAATTCTTGCGGAACAAGTTCGCCAAGTACGGCGAATATCACCGTTCACGCCACTTTCGCTGCCGGAACCATCGCATCAACAGGGCAAACCCTCATTGCAGGACAAGCCTTTACCACAATAGGTAGCACTACCAATGCAAGCGGAGGAGGACCCAGCATCGAATACCAATGGCTCAATGGAGGAACTGTCATAGCAAATTCCAACAGTGCCACCTTCACACCCACCACTGCCACCGGTGCAGGAACCTACACCCGACAAGCCCGAAACACAGGAACCGGTGCCTGCCAAACTTCGTGGGTAACCTCATCAGGATCGTGGATCGTTGTCGTGATTCCCGCTTGTCCCGGCACACCGGGCGACTTGTCGCTATGCACAGGGGTTAACGATGTTCCTACTATCGGCACGGTGAGTTGGGGCGGAAATACCAATATAGAGACAAACACTCGCACAATTTCCGGCAACGGGATTACTCAGCAATGGTCGGGTGCTGTAGCCACCACCACATGTAGCACTCGAACAACATTCACCTTTGATACTATAGCAACCTCTTGTCGTAATCCCATCAATGGTTTTAATGGTCATTACTTCAGTTTCTGTTTTGTGATACGTTATGCTGCCATGCTTTGTCCTTCGCCTTGGCGTGTGCCCACTTGTCAGGATTTTGCGAATTTGGATGTTGCTTTGGGAGGTACAGGTATTAACCGTGCAGGTACATCTGGCACAGTGAACGGAGTGACTATTGAGAATCAGGTTGGTTGGTATATCGGCAATGCCGGATCGGGCGATCTCGCTGTGAACAACGGCGGAATTTGGGGAGGCACTCGCTTTACTGCACGTGCGGGACAGGACACGGCTGGTCTTTCGTACTATTGGTCATCAAGTCAGTTCAGTAGTACGAATGCGATTATACTGCACTTGGGGGATCGTATCCTCTACCCAGTGTACGAGCACATTAAGGAGAACGGCTTTGCGTTGCGGTGTGTGCGGGATGTACCATAGTGAATAGTGATTTGTAAGGGCGAGGCATGCCTCGCCCCTACAAATTCGGCACGGTCAATCGCCGGGAGATGTCTCCACTTCGCACGCTTTGCGTGCTCCGGTCGACATGACGAGGAAATTTTTTCAAAAAATTTGGTCAATTCGGAATTTTTTTGTAACTTTGCAACACCAAATTGAATTTGGCACAAAAAAGCCGTTAAGAAGAGGACATAAAAAGCCTTATGCGTAAACTTGACGGCTTCTTTTATTTCCAAACATTGACCTCCATACTGTAGTGGAATTTGCCGTTGTTCGTCATTCGAATTATGAGGTGAATATACTCAATTTT
>WRKV01000004.1 GCA_009777915.1 Bacteroidales bacterium
GTGAGCGGTGCAACGTCCTATAACTGGACTATTCCGGGAAGTATGACCCATGACGGCAGTGATGGAACCACCATCAACATTACCGATGCAGGAACAACAACAGGTAGTTTGGCAATTTCAGTAACAGCGAGCAATTCCTGCGGAACAAGTTCGCCAAGCACGGCGAATATCACCATAGGAACAACCCCAAATACGCCCGGAACCATTACATTTAGTCCAACTTCGGTTTGTATGGGTGCCGCATTCACAGCATCTATCAGTGCTGTAAGTGGTGCCACATCTTACAATTGGACTACACCTTCAAACATGACCGCTACGGCAAGCAATAGCACGTCCTTGAGCGTTACCAATGCAGGAACCACTACAGGTAATTTTGAAGTTTCGGTAACTGCGACCGGTTCTTGCGGAACAAGTTCGCCAAGTATGGCAAATATCACTGTTCACGCTGCTTTCGCTGCCGGAACAATTGCATCAACAGGACAAGCCCTGTGTGCAGGATCAACAGCCTTTACACAAATCGGTAGCACCACCGCAGCAAGCGGAGGAGCACCCAATATCGAATACCAGTGGCTACGTGGAGCAACAGTGCTTGCGAATTCCAACAGTGCCACCTTCACACCTACCGCTGCCACCGGTGCGGGAACCTACACCCGGCAAGCCCGAAACACAGGAGCAGGTGCCTGCCAAACAGCATGGGTAACCTCGTCGGGCTCGTGGGTAGTAAGTTTTCGCAATGCCTTCGCTGCCGGAACAATTGCATCAACAGGGCAAACCCTCATCTCAGGACAAGCATTTACCACAATAGGCAGCACCACCGCAGCAAGCGGAGGAGCACCCAATATCGAATACCGGTGGCTACGTGGAGCAACAGCACTCGGAAGTTCCAACAATGCTACCTACACACCTACCGCAGCGGGAACCTACACCCGACAAGCCCGAAACACAGGAGCAGGTGCCTGCCAAACAGCATGGGAAACCTCATCAGGATCGTGGGTCGTTGTGGTGATTCCCGCTTGCTCAGGCACGCCGGGCAATCTGGCAAATTGCACAGGTGCTAACAATGTTGCCGCACCCGGCACGGTAAGTTGGGGAGGTGTTAACAACATCAATACCAATGCTCGGACGATTTCCGGAAACGGAATTACGCAGCAATGGTCGGGGGTTGTAACAACGACAAATTGTAATAAAGCAACCTATACCTCTGACAACACAGTAACTGACTGTCGTCGTCCCACCAATGGTTTCAACGGTCATTATTTCAATTTCTGTTTTGTGATACGTCATGCTGCCACGCTTTGTCCTTCACCTTGGCGTGTGCCTACTTGTCAGGATTTTGTGAATTTGGATGTTGCCCTTGGCGGTAATGGAAATAACCGTAACACTACGGTCAATGGTCATACTATAACCACTCAGGTTGCTTGGTATATTGGCACTACTGGCGACGGCGACGCCGCACAAAACAATGTCGGAAGCACTTGGGGGGGCACCCGCTTTACTGCAAATACGAGCGATCTCACGATCGCACATTCGGACTACTGGTCCTCGTCAGAGAATAGTGCTACGAATGCCTTCTACCTAACCCTGCTTGAGTCCTACATCTACCCACGGGACAACACTACTAAGAGCTTTGGGTTCGCCCTGCGTTGTGTTCGTTAGAGGCGGATGATTGTGGCAAAAGCCAACGAGAGACGCAGCGTAAAAAAACCATGAGGAGCGTAGCGACGAATACGTTATCGCAGGAAAACGTTGCACGGGTGCAACATTTTTTCCTGCAAGCCTTTTTTGGTTACTTTTTTGGGCTCAAAAAAGTAATAAAAATAAATCCTGCAAAGAGTTTTTTTTGAATACTTTTTTTGCTCCCAAAAAAAGTATTAGAAAAATAGACTAACGATAGCACGGAGATGTCTCGACTTCGCTCGACATGACGAGGAAAAAATCGTAAATCGTATGCCATACGCCCCTACGGAATCATGTCGTCGCTAAAAGTCAAGCCCCATTGAGAAATGCCAAACTCTGCGATTGATATAGCCGTTCTCGATGCCGTTTCCGCGATCCAAACGCAGAAAATATCCGGCAAGCGACGTTCGGACTCCCCAGCCAAATCCGGCAACAAACGGCGAAAGTTTTTTGTGCAGGGTAACCGTCAAATCGCCTCCTCCCATGTTGAGTTCCTTGTTGAAAAGCATACTTTCCTTATCCCAAGGATTCCAATCCACCCACGCCGAACCGGCATCTACAAAGCCGATTAATTGCAGGTTTTGCAGCCATTGTCCACCGATAGGTCGTGCGAAAATGGTTTGCATAATCGGCAATCGTATTTCACTGCTCGCAAGCACAAACGTGTTGCCGTTGCGAATGTTTTGCGTAAATCCTCTCATGCTGGTGGCGAGAGTTTGAAACGCATAATTTTGTTTTTGATCAATCCTAATGTCTCGATTAAATTTTGGCAAAAGCCAATCGTCTACGCCGCCCATATAATAAATGAGTTTGGATTGTCCGAACGAGGTACTTGCTGCAGCACGATTTGCCCAAATAATAGTTCTGAAAATCCGCATATAGTGGCGATAGTCGGCACCTACAACGAACATGGTGGTTTCCTTTTCGGTTAAACTTTGATAGTATTCCGCAAAAACTTTTGCCCGTGCACCGAGCGGTAGATTCAATCCGAGAGATCGGGAATGATCAAAGATCAGTTCGCCTCGCAAACCGCCCCAAAACTGCCATTCGTCGGGCTGTCGCAAACTCCAATCATCAACAGCTTTAATCACCAATTTATCGGCACGTCCGATGGCGGTGCCTTTCAACGACAAAACTTCCGTCAGCGGGTGCTTCAAAATAAAGTAAGCGTTGTGAGAAAGTTGTTTGAGAATGTCGTATTCGCTGTATTGAGTCAGGGCTTGACGATGAAACACATACTGCCGTCCGGTTCGGTTTTCCAAGTTTTCATAACTTAGCAGATATTCGTTGTTACTAAAATCTAATGAAAATCTGTAACCTGCGATAAGTCTATGGTTTTCCATCAAATCGGTGGCAGCAATTTTCATAAACATCGTTGCACCGGGATTGAGATAAATCGGACTTCCTCCACCGGTAAATTGTTGATACGAATTGTTCAAAAAACTGAATCCGACTTGGGCGGTTGTTTCATTGATTGAAAATTCTACATTGTAATTTCGCTGTTTCGGCGTGAGGGTGGGTTTCAGCGTATCGCCGGGGTCTTTGTTCAGTCCCAGAATTTGAATGATGCGTTCACGCAACATGTCGCGGATGGAATCATGGTGTGGAGTCGGATCTTGATCTGCCTCCACGACGACAGGTTGTTGCAAAATTTGCTCCGTCATTTCATTCACCATGTCATTGGCGGTGGCTTGCCGCAAACGGCGTCTTCCGGCATGTTGTAGCGAATCGGTTTGTCTCAACGAATCCATTCTTTGCTGATCTTCAACTTGTTTTTGAAGACGCAAATGTTCTGCAATTCGAAATCGGGTTTGAGGCGGTGTTTGGGTTTCCAAATTTTCGGCAGGTTCGGTATCTGTAAGAATCAAGCGGTTTTTATTTTTATACGTGATGATTTCCGCACCTGCCTGATGATTCAAATTGACATCTTGTTCTTGGATATTGCGATTCAAATTCGTTACGGTTCGATAATCGGTGGTATATCGCCAATGAATTGCCGTATCAATACTCGCAATAACGCTATCGACCACAGCAAGGGCTCGATTCCTTATCCCGCTTTCATCGGTCAAAAAAGCAAAAACACCGTTTTCATATTCAACAGGATTGGAAAAATTAACCGTTGAATCGTTTGTAACCCGCAGCAGTGTTGTGGATTGTTTATCCAAATCGTAAATAAACAAATCGTGATTCGGATTCAAAATGGGTGCTTGCGGATAGCGTTGATTACGAATCAGCGTGTCGTTCGGACGATTGGAACTGAACACAATTTGCGATCCGTTTTTCAAAAAATGCGGATTGGCATCGTCGTACAAATCTCTTGTAATCGGCGTCAATACACGCGTTCCCATGTTGAAATGAAAAATATCGGATTGTCCTTGTTGTGTTCCGGCAATTGCCAACGCTCGTCCGTTCGGTGCAAAATCGATCGACAAAATTTTATCTAAGGATTCCATATTGATCCAATCGGCTTTTCGAGTTTTCACGTTGTAGAGATACAAACTTGTGATACCTCGCCGTTCGGCAGCGATGGCTAAAATTTCGCCGTTGGGATGCCATGCGAGGGCAGGATAGGTGTAGTCGGGACCATCGTTGATTGCATGGCCAATACTCATCACCACACGCCGTTTCCCGGTTTTCAAATTTCGGATATGCACTCTTGCACGCCCCACTTCGTTGGAAATAAATGCAGCATAATTTCCGTCCGAATTAATCTTGAATTGGTAGTGTTTTCGTTCTTTTTGCCTCACACGAGAAAGCGATTGTTTCAAATTCGGCTCATCAACAGATGCAGAGCCGTCATCGGGCATAGCCGAAACGTCGAATTTAGTATCTTCCACATAAAATTTTTGCCAATCTCGCATGAGTTGTTTGTAAGAGACATGGAGTGCAAAACGCAATCCGGTTTCTACGCGTCGTTGTGCTGCGGTTACCCGTAAAATCCGCAAAACCGTTCCTTCTCCGTAGGTTTCGGCGATATAACGAAAGAGCGAATGCCCCGCCATTTTTGCATCTTCACCTTCCAAAGCTGCGATAAATCGGAATCTTCGCGAAAGCATGGCATCTCGCATGATGTCGTCGAAATCAGTGTTCCATGGCGTGGAAAGATAGGAAACCAAACCGTATAAAAACCAATCCGGAACGGTCAGTTGAGTGTTATTTCTAACTTGCGAAAAAACACTCGTGCCAAACAAAATTTGTCGAACCAAAATTTCCGTAATTCCTTCTCGAATTTGCCGTTCGAAATCCACGTAATCGCCGTTAAAAAAGAGAAAAACCTTATTTTCGTTAATTTTGGTAATCCCACCCAAATTCGAATTTTCTTCTTCCAAATAACCGATATTACTTTGCTTAAAATCCGTCATTCGATTGAAAATAATAAATTGCATTTGGTCGGCAACAGGTTCGCCTACGCGTTGTTCGATGGCGTCCAAATGATGTTGCACAAAAGATGCGGTATAAAGTGCTAAATTTTTTCCATTTCGATTGAAATACACATCAAAATTTTCGAAGCGATAAAACGACCAAAAGAATGTTTCGTATTGCACACGTTTTCGTCCGAACGTAAGGTGCGAACCCGTGTAAAACTGTGCCATTCCTGAGAAAGAAAGCCCAATAAATGTTGATATGATAAAAATTCGTTTCAAAGCAAAGTCCATTCCGCCTTGCAAAGATACGAAATTTTTTTTACTTTATCAAATTTTGATAATGTTGCCAACGTTCGAGCACATCGCGAACCAAGTCAACGGTTTCCTGTCCACGAGCATAGCCGTAGCGAACCACGCTGTCACGAACAATACTTCGGTCGGATTTTTTCAGCAATTCGACCTCCACATGGTCGAACCAGATATTGGGGTCTTTATCGTTGGCAACGGCTAATCGGCGTGCGTCGAGAATATGAGCGATGCCAACATTATAGGCAGCCAACATAAACGGAACGCGTTCGTTTTGCGGAATTTCGGGAGGCAAAATTTTGTCGAGATGTTGAAGGTATTTCACGCCTGCCAAAATATGTTCTTCGGGAGAGGATTCTTCTGTAATGCCGTATTTTTCGGCGGTTTCGGGCATGAGTTGCATCAAGCCGATGGCTCCCGCCCAGCTTTTCGCATCCGGCAGAAAATTCGATTCTTGATAAATCAACGAAGCCAACAAACGCCAATCCCAATCCAAACGTTTGGTATGTTTTTTGATAGCATCATCAAACGGCGAAAGCCGATCGGGCGGTTGTGACGTGCTGTCGCACTGCAAAAAACGGCGTTTGGGTTGAATGTGATATTTGAGTGATAAATAGGTGAATTTTCGAGTTTGTGAAATCTCGTCAATCCAAGGAATCATCACATTTTTCAGGCTATCCGAAAGGCATAACACGCCCCAAGATACGGAACGTTCGGTTTCAAACGGCGTGAAACAAAATGCTTGAACCGATTGCTGTTTTCGAGATTTTTTGCTTGTTTCCGGCATAGAGATCGTGATGTTGGATGCAACGATATCAATTTTTTCGTCGAGAATAAATTGAAACGATTCTTCCGAATTTTCGGTCGAAACCACCCGTAAATTCACACCGAGATAATCCGCAAAAAGTTGGGTTAATTCCAATTGAAACCCCATTGGAAACCCGCGATAAATAAAGTAATCCGACGAATTAGCTCGCAGCAGAACCGAGAGTTCGTTTTGTTCTAAAATCCGTTCCAGCGAATGGTCGGATTGCTTTTTGGCACAAGCCGTTGTACCAAAAACAAGAACAATGAGTATGTAGTAAAGCAAACGCATTTGGGTTTGCAAAGATACGAAAAAAAAATTAATTATCAGCACACAAATTACCCCGGTAAATTAAACGCCTCTTTCAGTTCGTTCATTTGCTCTACTGTTGTGCCGGTTGGCACAAATCCCATCGACTTTGCCGTAAGGTAGATTTGGGCGGATTTCGAAAGGGTATCCACCATGTCAAAGGCTTCCATAATGTTTTCGGAAACCGAAACCACACCGTGTTTTTCCCACATCACCACATCATATTGGTTCAATGCTTGGATGGTGGCATCTGCCAACTCAAACGAACTCGGCATTTGGTAAGGAATAATGCCTACACCATGCGGACAAAAGGCACGGGTTTCGGGTATCATACTCCAAAGCAAATGGGTTAATTTATCTTTTTCAAGAAACACCGGATTGTGCGTCATGGCTACCAAATCAATCGGATGCGTATGCAAAATGGCTTTGTAAGTCGACCCTTTTCCAATCAAATAATTATGAATGGAAAGATGCGATGCCAATTCCGAAGTGGGTTTCACGGGATGGTCGGCAATAATTTCGTAATGTGCACCATCGTTCGTAATGCGAATAACAGAGCCGTTTTCCATCGGAAAGCGGGCTAAGTCACGCATTCGGCGGTTGGTCCCTTTGCAGAAAAAATATCCGCCTTTGAGATTTTGCATCGGTTTTCCTAACGGAATTTTTTCGCTGATGGCTGGCATGTTGATGATTCCATCATCAATGATATTAGAGATATTAACGGTGATGTTTCCTCCGTTGCGTTCTGCCCAGCCTTTTTGCCAAAGATAACCGGCAACTTCGGCTACATCATGGATTTGCTTGGCTAACTCAGGACGATTTTCTAAAATTGATTTCATGGTTTATCTCATTAACTGTGGAAAAATAATCGAAAAAACCAAAAGTGCCAAACCGCACACCAACACGATAATGGTGGTTTGTCCTGCACCTTTCCATTCTTTGAGCATAATGCCCCAAAAATTACTGAACAGCACATTGAGCGACATTAAAATACTCCATGAAAATGCCATCATCACGCTTCCCGGTTCAAAGAAACTTTGTCCGACACCCAATCCGAAAAACTGCGAATACCAAAGCAATCCGGCCAAAGCACAAAACAATAAATTATTTATCCAAATGCTTTTTGAGGATTGCGTATAATCCTTAAAACTTTGGTTTTTGTAATTTTGAAACAGACAATAGCACGCATTGGTGATGAATCCTCCGATGGTTACCAACAGAATAACCGGATTCAAAACCAACAAATCTTTTGCACCCAACCCAATTAAAACGGCTTTAATCTCTGCTCCGGCTTCCAAACCAAGATTGAAACAGGCACTCATCACACCCGCCAAAAGGGCAATCAAAATACCTTTTTTCAATGCAAAATCTTTGACGGCTTTTTTCTTTTCCTCGTCGGTCATGTTCTTTGATTTCAACGAACCCGAATAACCGATCACCGCAATACCGGCAATCGCAATGCTAACTCCAATCAACAAAATCAATCCATCGCCACGAAACAGATTTTCGCCTTTCAGCAAGGCAGGAATGATTGTTCCAAACGCCGAACAAGTTCCCAACGCCAGAGATTGTCCTAATGCCACGCCGAGAAAACGCATACTCAGTCCGAACGTTAGACCGCCAACGCCCCAAAGCATACCATAGCTGATACTTTTCCAAACGCCGCTTCCGCCTGCCGACCAGATTTCAAACAAAGAATGTCCCGCAGGCAGGGCAATTAAAGCACCGATGATCGGGAAAAAAAGCCATGCAAAAATACCTTGCGTTAGCCAAAAACTTTCCCACGACCATTTTTTTACTTTCTTAATCGGAACATACGAACTTGCTTGTCCGAAACTGCCGATTGCTATAATCATTAAGCCAATTAGTGTATTCATGGTTTTATCGTTTTGAGGTTACATGTTTTTCGTATTGTTGAATTTCTGCGATATAATCTTCGCCAACGGCAATGTTGTTTTTCAAACAGAACATATCCCAAACGGCGTTCCAGGGTAGGGCTTTGGCTTCTTCGAGCAATGCCAATCGTTCGAAATACTGTTCGTTTTCTTCGTAGGTTTTCAATTGTGAAATCGGCTCTAAAAGTCCTTGCAAAAATGCTTTTTGCGTGGCACGAATCCCGATCACATAAGCACCCAAACGGTTGATCGAGGCATCGAAATAATCCAATCCGATATGAACTCGATTGAGGGCTTCGGCACGTACAATTTCTTTTGCCAAATCGGTTACATCATCGTTCAGAATCGTTACGTGGTCGCTATCCCAGCGAATCGGACGACTCACGTGCAACATGATTTCCGGCGTGAAAAGCAACAACGATGAAATTTTGTCGGCAATACTTTCGGTCAAGTGAAAATGCCCGGTATCCAACGTTACGATTTTTTGGTTTTTCGCACCATAGCCTAAATAAAAATCATACGACCCCACAGTGTAACTTTCCAAACCGATACCAAACAATTTCGCTTCGATACAATCTTTCATGTTTTTGTAATTCGTTGCAAAAATTTCATCGAGCGATTTTTCTAAGATGGCACGGTATTTCAGGCGGTTCACGGTTTGGTCTTTCATGCCGTCGTGAATCCAAAGATTCATGATGCAAGGATCGTTTTGGTATTGACCCATTGCCTCGGCAATAGCCCGACAACGCTTGGTATGCTCAATCCAAAAATCACGAATCTCTTTATGGGGATTCGACAAGGTTAAATCGCCACTTTTGGGATGTCCGAACGATGTAGAATTGAAATCTAATTTCAACCCTTTTTCTTTCGCCCACTGCATCCAGCTTGCAAAATGCGATGGGTCAACTTCGTTTCTATCCACCACTTTTCCTGCAAAGTCACCATAAATAGCATGTAAATTCAATCGGTGGTTTCCGGCAATCAAGGTCAATACTTTTTCAATATCTTGACGAATTTCGTCGATATTACGAGCCTTACCCGGATAATTTCCGGTGGCTTGAATGCCTCCGCCGCCAAGGTTTCCGAGATTTTCAAATCCGGTAACATCATCGGCTTGCCAACAATGAATAGAGATCGAAATTTTTTGCAAATCCTCTAAGGCTTTGTCTGTGTTTACACCAACGGCTTGATAGCGTTCTTTGGCGATTTCGTACGATTTTTGGATTAGGTCTGTTTGGTTCATGATGGATATGTTTTAATGGGTTATTTTCAAAAAATTGATGTAAGCCTCGTTCCAGAGTTCGGTGTTTTTCGGGAGAAATAATTCCGATTCAAAAGAATTCCGTACGATGGTTCGAATATCGTGAAGCGATTGAACTAAACCCAATCCTTTGGCTTGCATCATCACATTGCCGATGGCAGTTGCTTCGGCAGGACCTGCCATCACCGGAATACCAATGGCGTTGGCTGTTGCTTGATTGAGTAATTTGTTTTGTGCACCACCACCAATCACGTGTAATTTTTCGATGGTAAACGGTGCAACTTTTTGCAGACCGTTTAACACATGTTTGTATTTCAACGCCAAGCTATCAAAGATACAACGCACAAATTCGGCATGAGTTTGAGGTGGTTTTTGTGCTGTTTTTCGACAATAATCGGCAATCGTTTGGGTCATACTTTCGGGATGGGCAAACATCGCATCATCGGGATCAATCAAAAATTGAAAATTGTCTACCGATTCCGACATTTGCACAATTTCAGGATACGTATACGTTGTTCCTTCACGTTCCCATTCCTTGCGACATTGCTCCAAAAGCCACATTCCGGTAATGTTTTTCAAAAAACGCGTGGTACCTTCCACACCACCCTCGTTGGTGAAATTCATCGCAAAACTTTCTTCGGTGATGATGGGTTCCTTGACCTCGATACCCATCAACGACCACGTTCCCGAACTCAAATATGCGAAGTCTTTGTTTTCGGCAGGCACGGCAGCAATGGCAGAACCGGTATCGTGTCCGGCAACCGCCACAACAGGAATTTCGTTCAATCCACATTCCTTGCAAATCACATCGCTGATATTGCCTGCAATACTGCCGGGCATCACCATCGGTGGAATCAATGAGGAGGCAACCTCAGCAGCCGTCAACAGTCGGGTTTCAATCTGTTTGGTTTTCGGATTTAGAAACTGTGATGTGGAAGCGATCGTGTATTCGCACCATTTTTTGCCGGTGAGCAGATAGATAAACGCATCCGGCATAAATAAAATTGAGGTGGCATGTTTCAGTGCGGAAGAGCCTTCTTTTTGGGCTGCATAAAGTTGGAAAAGGCTGTTGAAATTCAGGATTTGAATCCCTGTTGTTTCGTAGACCTCTTTTCGAGGAATGATTTTGAAAAACGCTTCGGGCATTCCGTTGGTGTAGGGGTCGCGATATGAGCGAGGCAGGCTCAGAAACGAGCCATCTTCCGCCACATATACAAAATCCACACCCCACGTATCAATGCCGACAGCATCTAAATCTATGCCTTGCTGTTTCGCCGTTTGCAGTCCTTTTTTAAGTTCTTCAAACAAAGCATAAATGTTCCAATAATAGTTGTTGTTGATACGCAAAATGTTATTCGGAAAGCGCGTTAATTCTTTCAGTTCAAGTTTGCCGTTTTGTAGTGTTCCCAAGATGGATCGACCGCTTGTTGCACCAATATCGAAAGCAAAGAAATGATGTGTTTGTTTCATGGTTGTATTTTTATATTTTGGGTTTCAAGCCTTCCCATCTTACATCCCATTTTCCGTCTTTGGGGAAGCCCGGATTACGAGTTTTGTTGCCGTCCCAGCCGGCACACATCATGGCGACAGCCGTGAGTAACCCGCCGTTTCCGGGCAGATATACGCGTAAAACATGGTCTTGATAATTGTGTCCGTTGATCAAGTAGGTGTTGGTTCGTTTGTCCATGAGCAAAGCCCCGACTGCTTTTTCGGGATCTCCCAAACGTGCAGCACTCATGGCTACCATCGGATAATCCCAGCCCCAGGTGTGATTCCAATTCCAATTTTCCCAAATCCAATCCAATGTGTTTTTCATTATGGTTTTATCAAAAAGTCCGTTCTCCGGAAATACGCCAAACGCTCCAAGTACAGCCGGATGATCGGAAATCAAACGGAAATTTTCATACGTGTCGGGTGCCGATTCAGCAGCTAAATACATCCCATCTTTTTGTGCCAATGGCGAAAGTTTTTTGATGAGATGATCCCAGTCGGCATTGCGTGATTTGCCCATACGTTCTCGCCACTGTTGTGCTAATTTCATGCCCAGATGCCAATATGCCAATTCGTAAGGAGAATTGAACGTTACATGGGGTTTCAAGGTTTCTTGTGCAGGGATAATTCCTTTCAAAATGTAGCGATCGTTGGCTTGATCGTAATCGGCAAAATCGTACATAAATTCGGCTGTTTTTTCAATCAAATCGGCGTACCTTTCCAAAAGTTCCGGCGAAGGATTGGCTCGATACAACAATTCTGCAAAATAAATAATATGTGGCTGTTGCCAAATGATGAAAGAACCCACACGCGACGGGGCTTCTCCTCCCAAATGATCAGTCATTTTCATCCAGCGAATGCCTTTGAATCCTTGACGTTCGGCGATGGCTTTGGCAACCGGTTCCACTCTGTTGTACCAGCCCAGCGAACGTTCCAACATTTCCGGATGTCCCCACAACGCAAACCAAGCCTGATGCCAATAAATCATTTCGATGTGAGGTTTTCCGAACCAGGTGTTGTAGGTCAGTCCTGATTCCTGTGGCGGCATATTTGCGGAACTCTGAATAGCGAGTAAATACTGCGATAACACCACACGGCGTTCCAATTCTTTGGCTCTTTCGTCTGTGCATTTTGAGAAATCTACCGCAGCACCCTTAGTCCAAAAATCATTCCAATGGTTGGCTGTTTTTTCACGAATTTCGGAAAATTTCGGCAAGGTTTCGCCCGATGGATCCTCCGGTGTAAACCACGCACTAAACACCAAATCATCGGTTCGAGTTGACAATACAAAATAATGTTTTTCCTTTTCGGAAAATGTTGCCTCGCCTTGCCATTGGATATTTACAAAATAAACGGCATCGTTAATTTCTCGTTTCAAAATTGCTGATTGTGATGTTTGTGCCACAACGGTGGTTTTATGTAAATGCGGTTTAGTCCAATCGCAGGCATAATCTCCCCATGCACCCGTTGGATAGGCAAAACGGAATTTCACAGCAGGTTGATATTCGCCGGTGATTGTTGCACCAACGGTGGCACTAATCATATCTTTTTCGGGATGACAAACCGTTTTGACGACCACTTTTTTGTTATCAACGGAAAAACTGCTGAGAATTTCGCCGTTCCACAAGTTCAGGTGCTGGTCGAGACTTTTTACATCGTTGACCGTTATTTTTTCATCAAATTCCAAGCCGATAATTCCCAAATGCAAACGGTTGGGATTGGAGCGGAAATAATGTGCTGCATCCATCCGCCGTTGTGTGAAATCGGGATGTTGATCCGCATAAGGTTCCATTCGACCTCGACCGAAATCATAATCTTGAAGCGTTTCCTCAAACGTATAATTATTCACATTCGGAAACGTGTGCCAGCCCCATTGAGACTGCGTTCCAAGAGGCATACCATGTTGATAGGCATCTGGAAAAGTTTGCAATCCGGTAACGTCTACGGTCATGGCAAATCCGCCGTTTCCAATAGATAAAGAGCCCAGAGAGTCGACCTCGGTTAATCTCGGATTATTTCGCATGACCAATGCTTTGCGATCAATCGGTTCCTGTTTGTTTGTTCCGCATGCCACACAAGCGAGTAGGCATAAGAGGAAAAAAATGTTTTTCATAGTTATTTTTGTTTTGAAAGGGCGATGCACGTATCGCCCCTATAGGTTCGATTTGCAAAGATACAAAAAAATTTGAATAACGGAAAAGTTTTTCAATAAAACACTATGTTTTCCACCAAAAAAATGCTTGATTTTGCCTGCGTTTTTCCTCCGGTGTCCTTGCACAATAAATTTTTTCTTTCGTGTAAGGATGGATTCCGGACGAATACATTTCGGTTGATGCCGTCATCGGTGTTGGCATAAAATCCTGAACCTGTTCCAAACGATAACCTAATTTTTTGGTTTTTTCGGCAAGGGCTTTCATGTCTTTTTCGGTACACCCCGGATGGCTCGAAATAAAATATGGTATTATTTGCTGACGCAGCCCCAGCCTGCGATTGAGATTGTCGAAATAGGTTTTGAAATCCACAAATCTCTCAAAATTGGGTTTCCGCATCACTTGCAAAACATGATTTTCGGTGTGCTCGGGTGCCACTTTCAATCGACCGGAAACGCAGTTGGTAATCACATATTCCGCATACTCATAATCGGGATTAACAGATTGTTTATCAAACAAATCATAACGAATTCCGGAACCGATAAACACCTTCTTGACGTTGGGGTGTTTGGCAACGGTTTGGTATAAATCAAGCAAAGGTTTATGGTCAACATTCAGGTTGTTGCAAATGGTCGGATATATACACGAATGTTTTTTACACTCCTCACAAATAGCCTGCGTTTTAGCGTTCATTTGCCACATATTTGCAGACGGACCGCCCAAATCCGAAATAAAACCTTTGAAATCGCACATCTGTACTACGTTTTCGACTTCTTTCAGAATAGATTTTTTACTTCGACTCTGAATGTGTTTGCCTTGATGTTCGGCAATCGAACAAAACGCACAACCTCCAAAACAACCTCGATGAATGTTGATCGAATGTCGAATCATTTCGTACGCCGGAATCACGCCTCGCTTGTTGTATTTGGGATGAGGCAACCGCGTGTAAGGCAAGTCATAAACCGCATCAATTTCGGCGGTGGTCATCGGGGAATACGGCGGATTGATGACAACGTTTTTTTGGTCATCAATATATGCGATTTGCGGAACATCATGTAGAGACGCGATGCATCGCGTCTCTACGGCGACACGCATACGTTTCGCAATTTCCACAATCGGCTTTTCGCCCATACCATAAACCAATAAATCCGCACCGGATTGGGTCAAAATCGACGGCATTGTTTTATTTTGCCAATAATCATAATGTTCGATTCGTCGCAACGAAGCCTCGATTCCACCCAAAACAACAGGTGTTTCGGGAAACAGTTGTTTCAGAATTTGGGTATAGACTATAGTCGGATAATCCGGACGAAATCCCGCCTGATTGTTGGGCGTGTAAGCATCGTTGTTTCGCAGTCGTTTCGCAGCCGTGTAGTGGTTTACCATCGAATCCATACAGCCGGCAGTAACACCAAAAAACAGACGCGGCTTGCCGAATTTTTTGAAATCTCTTAAATCATCTTTCCAATTGGGTTGCGGAAGAATCGCCACTTTGTAGCCTTCGCGTTCCAAAACACGTCCAATCACAGCAGTGCCAAAACTCGGGTGGTCGACATACGCATCGCCCGAAACAATCACAATATCAACTTCCGACCACCCTCGTTTGAGGATTTCGTCTTTGGTGATGGGGAGCCAGTCGGTAATCGGACGCATGAAACAAACGCAATTTTTTTGCAAAGATACGAAAAAAAACGAAATGCGGAGCATTTCGTTTTTTTTCGTGGGTTTATTAACAATTTGCGGAAGTTTTCAACATTTTAACACTTTTTAACAAAAAAAATATACGAAAATCAGGGGGTCGAGCGTTATATATGGTAGGGGCGTATTGCATACGTCGCCCAATGAATAGTGAATAATGAACCTAAAAAATCAAAGATTATGGAAACAAACAAACCAAACATTAGCGAAACACAACTACAACGTAGTTTCATCGCCGAAATTAAACAAAAAATTCGTATGGCACAGTACGATGCACTGCAACAGGTCAATGTCAGATTGATCAGTCTGTACTGGGAAATCGGCAAATCCATTTTCGAGAAACAAGCCGAAAGTTGGGGAAAGTCGGTTGTGCCAAAATTATCGCAAGAGTTGCAAAAGGAATTTCCGGGAACAGGAGGATTTTCGGTGAGTAACCTGTGGTTGATGGCTCAGTTCTACTCTGAGTATCACAACGATATAAATCTCCAACCATTGGTAGGAGAAATTAGTTGGAGTAAGCATACGCTAATTTTGATGCGATGCAAAAACGCACTGCAACGAGAATTCTACATCAAATCCACAAAGAAATTCGCATGGACGAAAAGCCTGTTGATCCACCATATCAACAACCAAGCGTATGAAAGTTACCTGATCAATCAAACCAATTTCGACCAAACGATGGCAGAAACCCGAAAAAAAGATGCACACCTTGCCATAAAAGACGAGTATTCGTTTGGGTTCTTAGGCTTGCACAACGAGTATTCGGAACAGGAATTAGAGAACGCCCTTGTGAAAAATATTCGTAATTTTCTGTTGGAGATGGGAAATATGTTCACGTTTGTAGGCAATCAGTTTCGCTTGCAAGTGGATGATAAAGAGTATTTTATTGACTTGCTGCTGTATCATAGGCAACTGCAATGTTTGGTGGCGGTGGAGTTAAAGATGGGGGAATTTATGCCTGAATACAAAGGCAAAATGGAATTCTACCTATCTGTTTTGAATGATACCGTAAGGTTGCCCAACGAGAACGATTCCATTGGAATCATCATCTGTCAAGAGAAAAACAGAACCGTTGTGGAATACTCGCTGAAAACCAGCATACAACCCATCGGTGTAGCGACCTATCAAACCACTACACTGCTACCCAAAGAATATCGCCATCTGCTGCCCAACGAGAAAGACATTCGAGAAAAGTTAGGGGATATGTTTTAGATATATTTAGAGACGAGGCTACATTTTTTTACTGACTCCACCAAAACTATAACTCACTCCAAGTCCTAAATTAACAGGCCATTGATGTATTCGCGAATTGTCAGAAATTTGAAAGAATGCACCCAATCCTAAGGCCATATGAAATTTCCATTTAGGTCCGCCATGCCGTATAAATCCTGTAGGTTCGACAATTATGCCTTTTTGATGCTCAGGCCCGGAATAAAATTCTCGACGAACATTCATGTTTGTATGCATATATCCTAACTTCAGCCCAGCTCCCAATTCCATATTAGCAGTATTTTTTCCAATGTTTCCGAAATTAAACTGAGTAAAATATAGTTGATAATTACCATCTTGATACTGACCTGTTGCCACACCTGAATAATTGCCGTAACCATAAGCAAATCCACCATACAATTCCATGATATTTCGGTCGTTAATCCTCTTGTAAGATCCGATTGCACCGTGCAAGTAATAGTTATGGCGAGAGTCATCAGCAATCCCTGTTCCTGCAACTTGAATGGCTATTTTATCCGTTACACCACACGAAATAGACGCTTGCACACTTGGCACCGGAACGGTAATTCCCCCTTCAATTCTCGTATCGCCTTTTTCCTTAATCAACGGAATGCCGGTTAGACGTGGGTAATAAGTACAACTGCAACAAATCGTAAAAAACAACGTAACTACAACAAATGTATGGGTTTTCATAGTTTTTATTTTTTGCAGGGGCGATGCATGCATCGTCCTTACAGATTCTTTTGCAAAGGTACGAAAAAAAAACAAAAATCAAAAAAAATTCGTATCTTTGCAAAAAAATGTCTAAAAAAATCTACATATTAGGTCCGGCTTTTCCGTATCGAGGTGGGCTTTCGGCGTTCAGCGAACGTTTGGCAAAGCAGTTCCAGGACGAAGGACATGAGGTTACCATTCTGACCTTTTCGCTACAATATCCGAAAATTTTGTTTCCGGGAAAAACACAGTTTTCATCGGGCGAAGCACCGAAAAACCTGAAAATAGAGCGTTGTGTGAATTCCATCAACCCGTTCAACTGGCTAAAAATCGGACGAAAAATCCACAACGAAAAACCGGATTTACTCATCATCAAATACTGGATGCCCTTTATGGCACCGTGTTTCGGGACAATTGCTCGATTGACGAAACGAAACAAACACACCAAAATTGTGTCCATCGTGGACAATATGATTCCGCACGAAAAACATATTTACGATATGCCATTATCGAAATACTTTGTAAAGCCCGTAGATGCTTTCGTTGCGATGAGTCAATCGGTGAAAAATGACATACAAAAATTTTCTCAAAAAACGTGCATGCTCAGTCCTCACCCGATGTTCGACAATTTTGGTGAGGCAATTTCTCGCGAAAAAGCGTTAGAAAACATGAACTTGTCGAAAGAGTTTCGCTATCTGCTATATTTCGGATTCATCCGTCATTACAAGGGTTTAGACTTGTTGCTCAAAGCATTTTCCGACGAACGATTGAAAAAATATCCGGTGAAATTGATTATTTCCGGAGAATTTTACGAGGATTCAAAGCCGTATTTCGATCTCATCGAAAAGCATAATTTGCACGACAGAATTATCTTGAAAACCGATTTCATTCCCGACAACGAAGTCGCGAATTACTTTAGCAGTGCGGATTTGATTACACTTCCTTATCGCGATGCAACGCAAAGTGGTGTAACACAAATTGCCTATCATTTCACCAAACCGATGTTGGTTACCGATGTTGGCGGATTAGCCGAATTGGTTCCCGACGGAAAATCAGGATACGTTGTAATGCCCGATTCACAAGCCATTGCCGATGCTTTGGTTGATTTTTTTGAAACCAAAAATCCCGACTATTTCACCGAAACTTTGCAAGAACAACGCCAACGTTTTGAATGGTCAACGATGACGAAAACCATAGGTTCTATTTGATGCCAACAGGCAGGTTAAACAAAAACTCCAAACCTCCGCCTGCACGATTCTTTACAGAAATCGTGCCTTTGTGAAAGGCGATTGCATTTTTTACGATCGACAAACCCAAACCCGAACCACTGGTGTCGCGAGTGCGACCTTCCGATACACTGTAAAACCGTTCAAAAATTCGACTTAAATGTTGTTCGTCTTGTATGCCAATTCCGTTATCCGAAAAGGAAAAATAATGGAAATCGTTGTCCGAATTGTAGCGATGAATAGAAATTGTCGTTCCTTTTCCTGCGTATTTTATCGCATTATCCGTCAGATTTCGAAATATCGAATACAGCAAATTTTCATTGCCTTTAACCACTGTATCGGCGGGGATATTCGTGCTAATGACGATGCTGTTTTCTGCCAACAAAATTCCTAAATCTACGCAAACACTTTCAACAACCGGAAGGATATGGACTTTGTCTGTATGAAATGAATGCGGAGCGTTTTCAATTTTAGTCAATAAGCCCACATCGCTTATCAAATCTGATAAAGACAGCGTTTGCGAAAATGCTTTTGAAATAAATTGACGTTGTTTTTCCGAATCCAATGATTGTTCCAAAATGGTTTCGAGATAGCCGCGAATGCTCGTTACCGGAGTTCGTAATTCGTGAGCGATATTACTGGTTATTTCTTGTTTAATCCGATGGGTGTTGGCTTCGGTGCTTACAATCACGCGTCTGATAGACTTTCCGAACATTTGAGCGGCAAAACTTATGAACAGTAACGCCGTTAAAAACAGCAAAAGTGTAACATATAAAAAACCATTGTCAACTCTAAGAAATCCTTTCACTTGAATATCGTAAGGCAAAGCCACTCGCACATAATAATCTTCGAAAGATTTGGCATAGTAAAGAAATTCTATGCCTTTTGTAGCAGATTCTCGCATGGAAGAACCTTGTCCGAGTTTTTTGGCAACCACAATTTCCGGACGTTCGCCATGATTATCCATGCTTTCAATATCGCGAAAAACGTTGTCGTAAAAAACCTGACCTTGTTTATTCACAAGGGTTAGACGGATATTGTCGGGAAATAATTTTAGGAGAGAATCAATGGGTGCGTTGTGATAAAAAGCATGGTTTACAACATCGGCATACACATTAAGTCGATCTTCCAAAGCCTCAATTTTATGGCGTTTGGCACGAGATTGTTCAAAAATGACAACCCCTGCGGCAAACAGCAGAAATATAATTCCAAACAGAAAAAACAGTTGGTATCTGTATCTTAGTTTCATAGTGTTGGTAACTTAAAACGATAGCCGTATCCGGAACGACTTGAAATCAAATTTGCCATTTTGCCGAGTTTTTTTCGCAGACGTGTGATGTGTACGTCAACAGTGCGTTCGGTCACGTATGGAGCGTCTTTCCAAAGATGTTCGATCATATCTTCTCGACGAAAAATACGTGTGGGATGGGTTGCCAATAAGGTTAAAATTTCAAATTCGGTTTTCGTCAGAGAAATGGATTCGCCGTTGACAAATGTTTCTTTGATTTCGCTATCAATCGTCAGATCTCCGAATATGAGTTTATTTTTGTTGAGTGTGGGTGTTGATGGATTCAGATTGTTGTGACGTTTCAGCACAGCCTTCACTCTTGCAATCACTTCTTTGATGGAAAACGGTTTGGAAATATAATCATCGCCACCCACCGAAAAGCCTGTCAACATATCGTTTTCCGTGTCTTTGGCAGTCAAAAAAATAATCGGCACTCGGTTGTTTTCCTTTCGCAATTTTTCTGCCATTTTGAATCCTGACATACCGCTCATCATCACATCAAGTAGAACCAAAACATGGTCGGAAGTGATTTTTTCGAGTGCCTCTTCGGCAGAATTGGCACAGGTTATATCAAATCCTTCGTTTGCCAGATTGAACTCCAAGATTTCACAAATGTCTTGTTCGTCGTCAACGATTAGAATTTTTTTAGGCATGGTTTTTTGGTGCAAAGATACAAAAAAAAATTATTTTTCGATTATAAATAACTAGATTTTCGCTGCAAAATTATTCGTAAAAAATTAAAACGCACTTACAAAAATGTTACAATAATATTACTTTTCAATTCCCCCGTTGGTTGAGGTTGTAAATAGGACGTTCGACGGCGATGGAATCCCCGCTGGCGCGGACTTGCAGTCCGTGCCCCGTATAAATCTGTTCGGCGACGATTTCTCTTTGTTCATTTCTTTTTGAGAGCAAAAAGAAACGAACCAAAGAAAAACTCTTTGCTGAAAATATGATCTCCGCTGCCGCTCCGACATTTTCAGCAGCAAGGTACTCGCTTTCGCTCGTAAATTCTGACGCTACGCCTAATGTTGTCGGCTTGTAATACTGTTCATCTAATATGTCTAATCTTATGCAACCCAAGTTTTATCTATTTTTTATTTTTTAATTCTTTTTATTTTGGCACGGATTACAAATCCGCGCCAGCAGGAGTGTTTTTACTGTAGGCAATTTACTATCTGTACCCTTTGAAATCAACAACCCTGCAATCTTTTTTTGATATTATTACATGCCCACCACCACCTCTCCTTAAAGTGTCTTTCAAACTATAGACTACTGTGTAAGAATCCGCCTCTTCTAAAATTTCAATTTGAAAATTATCAATTTTGTCGAAGAATTTTCTTTCTGCGACTCTATTTGCCATTTTTAAGACCGATTCTTTATCGGAACAATCCGAAGGTTGAGTTTCTTTTTCTGAACATTTCATAGAGAGAAAAGTTAAAGATAAACATATTAAAAATAAATTTTTCATAATATTGAATTTTTATCGGTTATATCTTCGTGAATTTATCAAACCAACCCAAATAGGACCGCCTGCCGGTAACAATAACCAACTTGCATGGTCATACCATTTGGTTTTTATGCTTAAAACATTTAAAAGATTACGTTGAGTAGGGTCTTGATAATCTACATATTGTCTACTTTTTGTACCATAAATATCCAACGGGTTTTCGCGAAAATCCCAACCTACACCATTATTACCATATCTTCGGAAATCTTCGGGCGATTTATAAAACCCACCCGCTGGCGCGGACTTGCAGTCCGTGCCCCGTATAAATCTTTCATATTTTTTTATTCGTTTTTTATTCATTTTCTATTCTAAATTGACGTGGTGGTTTTTAGGTTTGTTTTGTGTTGGCACGGACTACAAGTCCGCGGGAGCGGGGTTAAGGATAACTTCTATTTCTTGCCTTTCAGGTGTCCACATCGCACCGCTAATTGGATCAACAATTAAAAAACCAATAGGCATTAAGAAAGGAATCCAAAAATTTCCTCGATAATGCCTATCTATTATAAAAAAAAGTGCTTCTTCTTTTGTTTGATAACCCTTGTGCGAAATTTCTATTAAATATTTGGCTCTTTTGAAATAGCCTGCACCTGATTTCAATACCAAAGTATCTGGACTTTGAGTGTTTATTATTACTCGTCCATTTCTATCTGTTACGCTAACATTGGCTCTTTCAGGAATTGTATGTATAGGAACCGAGTAAACACTTTTGCTACGCATCGTTGCACATCCTGAAAATAAAACACAAAGCATTAAAAGCATTAAAATTTTGTTATTCATTTGTTAAAGTCTGTTAAAAAACCAAAGCCAATCAAGAATCCCCTGTTGGCTTGAGATTGCTACGAGGATGTTCGGCGGCGATTCCATCGCCGTCGCTCTATCCAGGCAGGTTCTACCTGCGTTTGTTCGTTCATATAGTTGTGTTTTTTGCATTTTATATTTTTGGTTGTGATAGATAGAATCTATCTTGATAGGACGACGGCGATGGAATCGCCGCCGAACGGGGGAATTATCTCACCACAAAAATTAGGTTAATATCGCCAATTTCGAGAGGTTTATCATGGCAAAGTATAAAATTATCAATGTTGATTTTCATCGTGTCGCCAGCGTGAACTATGCGGTTGATTTCAATCCCTATGCCATCATTACCGCTAATCATTCTTGCCTCTTGCATACGTTGCCTCGCCTTACCTCTTTCGTGCAAATCAATTATTGCTGTAAGAATTTCGCCTTTATGGGTTATCTCTAATTTCTCAGGATTTATTAAAACAGGGTTATCTAAATTGAATCTCAGACTTGCATGAGTTTGATGGTTTGACAATACAGCACCTGAAATTTCGACACTTCCACAATCAAAACTGAACTTCTTTTCAAATACACCACCGTTTAGTGAAACCCTAAATGCACTGCGGTCGCATGATACCAATGAAAAAACGAGTAATAATGAGATAAAAAAAGTTGTTTTCATATTATTGATTTTAAGATTACTACCACCAAAATCTACCCCACGCTTGCCTCTCGAAAAAATTCATTTGTTCAATAAATTGCCCACTACGTTTTGTACTTAATACCGCTGAAATACCCTGCATAAAATAATTAGGCAAAAACCTATCTCCAAGGGCTCTCGACTGCCAAACATGGTGCATTTCGTGTGGCATTATGCCATACTCACGAAGGAAACTACTTTCTCCCATAACAGCATACGCTCCCATAGCCCCCATATTAAGCCTATCTATTAAACCACCGCTATAAACAAATGCTAAATCTCGCCACTCAAATCTCGTGTTTCCACCGAAAAGCATATTGCCTAATCCCAAAGTATTTGCTGCGATATTCCCTATATTATTCTGCCATTGTAACAACTGTTGTCCTCTACCAAAAGTTAGATTAACAGGACCCACCCCTACAGTCACTTTTGAAAATGGGTCTACGCCATTTGCCCAATTATTCCCTATGGATCCTCCGGCCGTCCCTATCATTTGGTGGCCTAATTTTCCGGCTAATTGCCAACCTGCTTTTTCTGCACCCCACGCATTTACCATTCCCAAACCACCCGTAGCTCCCCAAAGTCCTGTACCTAATCCAACCAAACCGGCTTTCCATGCTCCGTCCCAACCACCACCAGATAAGGCGTTCATACCTATGTTTATAGCGGAACTGTTCAATGCTGTGCTCGTAATCCCCCACGCTTTTGTTGCCACGTTTGTTCCTGCTACTGTCATGCCTGACGCCCCTATAGCCGCAGAAAAAAGCCCGCCTGCCGCTGCGCCGACAAGCCCCCCTGCAATTGCACCCTGCCACCCATTTTGCCAATAATCATTAGTGAACGGATTCCACGTACCTGATTGGAGAGCACCTCCGACATAAGACCCCACGACAGCCCCAATTATAACTGGCACAAACCAAACAATTTCCCCCGTGGGATCAATATACGACAACGGATTATTTCTTGCATACGTATACCGATTAAAATCTTGTGTGTAGGTAGCGTCCGGCACATACGGATCCGGACTCAAAAACCTCGCTAAAACCGGATCGTAGAGCCGTGCATTCATGTTAATCAACCCAAACTCTTCCAAATGCTCATGCCCTGTAAATCCGCGATTAGTGATGTTTGTTCCGGTTACCAACGTACGCTTGCCCCAAGCATCGTAACGATATTGTGATACGATATCTTTGTTTGCATCCGTCAACATTCGTAAACTGCCCAAATGATCCGTATGAACAGCATATACCTCTCGTGCACCATTATTGGTTTTTATGGCTATGGCTATCAGGCCTTCGGGGCTGTGGATGTAGTCATACTCTTTGATTGTTTTCATGTTTACATCTTTCTCATACGAACCTACGTAATAGCGTGTGCGTGGAATCAAACTGGGGGAATGTACGCTTTTGTTGCGTTGCTTGTCGGGACCATAGCTGAAAGTAAGTTGTTGGCTACCTTGCGTGATCTGCGAAGGGCGTTCGAACGAGGTATGGGTCAAGCTGTAAGCCGGAGGCGTATAACCTCGTGCAAGGGGAGAAATGCTGGTTACAGCATGGTTGTTGTTGCCATACAAATACGTACCTACATCGAATTTGGTCAAGATGTTGCCGTTGGGTTCATAACTAATATTTTGAAAGACCGGGAAATTTACGCTTATGGAATTGAGCCTGTTCTGAGCATCGTAGCCAAACGTCTCGTTACGAGCGTTGGTGATGTCGTTTCGTTGTTGCAAGTTTCCGGAAGTAGGGATAAAATTATACGCTATTTGGTCGATTGGATTTGCTCCATCGTTCAATGTAATGCTTTGCAAAGTTAGATTGGCTGTGTTGTACGCTGTATGGCGTGTTAATCCGTTGCCGAATGTACTGTGGGTTATTTGTCCGAGAGCGTTTATTTCATTGGGTTGCCACAAGAGGGGAGCATTGTTGTTAGTTCCGTTACGTAAAGCAATCAGATACCCATTGTTGTCATATTGATGCCATAGTTCAAAGCCCGATGGCGACACTTTTTGTTGCAGGCGACCGTAAGCATCATAGGTGTATTGGGTGATATAATTCGTGTTGTCTATTCGTTCGATGACTTGCTCGGGCAACCCCAGGTGGGTATAAACGATTTTGCGATGTTCGATGCGTCCGGTTCTGATAGATTCCAATTGCCCTTTTCCTCCACCAGAGGTGGCGTAGTGATAGGTGAGATTGATGTCGGGAGAAACTTCCGAAATCATTCGTCCTACGGCATCATACGTGAACGTTGTGGCTTGCCCGCGTGCATTGGTTTGGCTGCGAAGCATGCCGTAGGCATCGTAGTCGTAAAGTATCGTTTCGCCAAGGTTGGGTTCTTGCAAAGCATTTTGAAAACCCCGATAGTCGTAGCCGATGTAAGTGGTTAACCCTACAGCTGTGATGGCAATCGGTTTACCGAGGCTGTTGTAGGCATAGTTGATCGTTCCGCCTTCATCTGTTACCGATGCGGTTAAGCCTGCACTATTGAGAGTGGTTGTACGGAATGTTCCGTCAGGATAGGTTACGGTATGATTCAAACCATTGTAGTCGTAGGTAGTCGTGCCTGCAACGGAAATCTCCTGTTCAAGGCGATTAAGAGCATTGTACTGGTATTCGGTGTATTTGGTGCTTGGAGTGCCATATCCGGGCAAATAACTTCGATAAAGTTGTCCTTTGTGGTTGTACTCGTTTCGGGTAAAAACATCGCCCGAAAAACCTTGTATTCGGGTTCTGACGATTTGTCCGGGGGCATTGTACCACACCGATTGCGAGGGTACACCCTCTTGGGTGCGGTCGGCACGATAAAGGTGCGGATGGCTGATATCCCAAGCCAAGGTATGGGTTGTAATACCTACCGGACTGTTTTCTTCGATTAGGTTTCCAAAACCGTCGTACTCAAAAGAAGTGGTCAGCCCACCCATATCGGTTACTGAGGTTACTCTGCTGAAAATATCGTATTCGGTTTCGGTTGTTCCGATGGCATTTGTACGGCTGATCGGTCGTCCGCGACTATCATAGCCAAGAGTAAGGTTTATCGTAGAGCAGTTGGTAGCCTCTGTAGTAATGTCTTGCGGATTGCCGAACCTATCAAAACTACCGTAGGTGGTAGTTACTGCTTTGGGATTTCCCTTAAAATCTATTTGTGAAATTAATCGACCGTTGTTGTCGTAGTCAAATACCGTAGTGTCGGAAAATACTCCATCCAAACCACTTCTATTTACAATACTTTGAGCCAATCGGTTTTTGAAATTACTTCCCTTTGCAACCCATGTGTTGGTAATTTGGGTGATCAGATTCCCTCGTGTTTTGGTGATTCGCCAAGGGTTACCATCGTCAGAGATTAGATATTGATAGTTGGTGGTTACTGACAGACCGATTAGATGGTCGGTGGCGATTTCGTTCGACACGTACGGAAAAATACGCTTTGTTCCCAAAACCAAGTTGTTGTTACTAAAAGATACTGTTGAAATATCTGTTGTGCCGTTAGCATTGGTTACGGTTTGCTGTGTCGGATATATGTTATAATAGGTAGTATTGTAGCCATAATTGGTAACAATTCTCCTATTTTGGGCACTGTTTGTTTTTCGTATACTTTCAAATCCTAAAAATCCTTTACCTTGTTTATGTAGTCTTGCTCCGGTATAATGATAATGTTCGTAATCATTCAGATTTCCATAGTTTCGAGATATTGCCGTGGTTACATAGAGGGGTTGCTGAAATTTGACTACCGGAAAAGAGTATGTTGATGATGATGAAGTATAATAAGATGTATTGGTAATGGGGTTATAATCAAAAGAGACCGTATTGTTGAGTCCGTCAACGATGTTTTTTACCAACAGGTTTTGTTGGCTGTTAAACGATTTCATAATAAAGGCATCAATATATCGTGCAAAGGATAATTCAGGGTAGCCATCGCCGTCAAAATCCGCAAAATGGAGGTATTCCCAACTCAACAGCGTATTCATGTTGTTGGGTGTAATGAAATATGATCCATAATTTTCGAATTGAAAGTTTTCGCCGTCGAATAGTCCTACTCTCAACGGAAATCCGTATCCATCATTTTGGGCAACATGTACAATATCTGTCTTTCCATCTCTGTTAAAATCTACCGCAAATCCTTTTCCCGTGATATTGAGATTTGGCAATTGTTTCTTTTCAAATCCGGTTCCGTTTGAAAATAGGATATAATATTCGTTTGGAAGTCGCTGAACCAAAATATCCATTTTACCATCTCCATTAAAATCTCCAATAATGTGCCCATCGGAGTTTTTTAGATCGGCTCCCAAACACAATAATGAAAATGCTGTGCCGTTTAATTCGTAAACTCTAAATCCTGAGGCATCCACTACCAACAGGTTGGTTTTGCCATTTCCGTTAACATCTATCAGAGTGCGGTCGGGAAGTATACCAAAATAACTTGTCCCCCAGGTTATCCCTCCATTCGCAATGATTGAGCCGGATTGATTATAAACTCTGCTTTCTGCTCTTGTCAATATTTCTTGTCTTCCGGTTCCGGTAAAATCTCCAACCACGGCGTCTGCCGAAAACGAATTAAATCCCCCTGATTGTGTGAACGAAGTCCCATTATAAATAAAGAAATCATAACGGAAATTATTATTAAGAATGGGATTTACGCTGCGAATGCGAACAACATCCATCAAGCCATCTCCATTCAAATCTGCCAACATCAGTTTTTGGAAACCGGAAACTAAAGGAATGGTAGCCTGTGCAACAAACTGAACATCTCCATAGTAATTGTATGCAAGATATACGGTAGCCACATCAGAGGAAGAATATGAAAGGGAACTTTTTATTTGGTAAGAAATAAAATCCGTTTTCCCGTCTCCATTGAAATCGGCATAGATTGGCAAAGAATTATCTTTATTGGGAAATATCCAAGAAAAGTATTCATCCTCGTATTTTGCATAGTCACCATCGTAATCGCCCCAGTCCACAATAGTAGAATTGTATCTTTCATTATTTTCTCCAAATTCTTCAATTTCGGTCAGTTTGGAATGAAAGCCATCGTAATAGTAATTAAATTTGTACTCTCGGAATGTTGTGTTTGTGGAAAATGCTTTTATTCCTGTCAGTAAAACAGATTGTTTTAATTTTCCTCCGGCAACGTATGAAATCAGTGAATCGTAACGGCTTTCATAAAAAAATTTTATTCGATTATAGGGCTGCAAATCGATATTTCCCGTATAGTCAATCTGTTTCAGAAAAAACTCACTGTTATCAGGTTTTTTAATGTAGGTATAAGTCATGTAATTACCGGAAGGATCGGTTGCTTTTGCCAACAACCAATGTAAAGGAGTGGTACCCGGTGCCAGTTCTTCGATATACGAATCAGGCGTAATACCATATTCCAAAATCCATCCATCTTTGGTTATGACTTCAAAGTAAAGGCGAGAACCTATTGTTTTGCACCGAATATCATTGAACGTTTCTATTTCTGTTCTGTATTCGGCTCCAAAAGTAAGGTTTACACCTGCAATCAAGATCAACCGTTGTCCGTCCAACATCAAATTATCCATATTGTTTAGCCTTATGGCATCTATTTCTCCGTCATGGTAAATCGTTTTTCCACATCTACTAATAGCAGATATTCCTGCTAAATTCCAACCCAAGCCTAAAAGTCCATTACCCGACTGACTATTGTAGGCAACAGACAGATTCGGCTGAACACCGCCTATTCCCGGCGGAATGTCTATGGGTATCTGATAGGTTGCTGCTCCGGTTGGCGTAACATCGGCAACACCGACAGTTGTTCCAATAGCGTACGATGTACTCAAATCTCGCTCCGGTGAGGGTGGCTCTGTTTGGTAGGTTGCAGGAGTGATAGGATGTCTATCAATTGCAGCTAACATGGAACTATTTTGCGTTGCCACAAAGTGATAGCCCGGAAGAAATACCACCTGTTCGCGGGCGATATGCACTCGGTTACCCGTTTCAGGAGTTGAAAGAATGATGACATTTTGCTGACCAATCGCATGAAACGACAACAATAGTAATAAATATGTGTATAGATATTTCACGATGTTATTCTTTAATGATTTTCCATTTCGAAACATTTTGACCCAAATGGATATCCAGCAAATATAATCCTGCTGTTCCTGTTATTTCCAAAGAAGTTAAATCCGACCGGATGGGTACGGTTTGCAACAACCTTCCGCTCATGTCGTACAAGCAAACGAAATTTCTAGTATCCGTATCCAAAGGGGAAATACCTAAAGTAATGGTTCCACGTGTCGGGTTGGGATAAACAGAGATCGTTTGCTTTTCGAGAACGACTGAAAAAACGTCTGTTTTTTGCATTTGTTTTTGCTGTTCTCCGTGGGTTTCTGTATCCGGCTCGCCGTCTTCGTTGATTTCAAATAATGAAAGAACATAGCGAACCGTCATATTACCGTCATTGTCGTATGCAAACCACACTGGAGGTATTAGGCTTTGCCCTTGTAGGCCAATAACCCCAAATAGTATGCATAATATCGTGCAGATTGCTTTCATAACATTATGGTTTATAATTCTTCATTGTTTCTATCTCCGCCTTCAGTCGCTGCAATTCTCTATTCTGCTCAATAATATACAACGTTAACTCCTCAATTTTCTGCAAAAGTTTAATTTGCATTTCGCTCATATCCATACCATTTTCGACCATCTCGTTTGCAGGAGCAATATCAGGCAAATGCTTGTTGGTGGTAACAAATTGTTCCAACTCCTCAAGCGGGAGCAGTTCATAATCGTCCTCAAAAACAAAATCCGCTCCAACATTAACTTGCACCTTTACTTCATTGGCACGAATACCTCCTCTAACCCATAAATTATGGTCAAGAGTTGCTCCATGCGAATTGACATAACTATCTACCTGTGTTTTTACCGGATACGATTGACCCAAAAGAAGCAGTGGACCATTTGTAACTACCGGATTTACAGGGTAATTTGAATGGTAAAAGTAAGTTGACGCCCCTCTGAGCCAAATGATAATTTTTGTCAAATCGTTGTGAGCCGTAGGGTCTGCCCAACCGGCAATAAATGGTGTAAACGACGACTTAATGTCAGCATCAATAAATTCAGAACCATGTCCCCAGTGGTTTACGTGGTATCGGAATGTAGCAATGACCGAACCTCGCCACATACCATCGTAATGAGTGTTCGCACGCCCTATATTCAAAATAGTTGCTTCGTCGTAAATCCATCCTCCATCGTCAAATTGAACCGGATAAAACGTATTCACATTTCCTCCTACCTGAAATGATCCAGAGGATGAATTGCGTGAAGAAACTTTTGCATTGGCTTGCTCTACCATAAATTGATGATACGCTGCCGAGTCCTGAAATACCGTCGGGTTGTCGACTTCTGCTGATGCAATTACTGAAATTCCAATCAGGAAAATCACAAACATACCACGAAAATAATGATTTTTTTTAGTGTTCATAGTGATTGTGTTTTAAAATTTTCCGCAAAGTTACAAAAAATCGTCTATTCGTGCAATGCTTTTTGAGAAAAGATATTAACAAAATTCCAAAAAATTTCGTACCTTTGCACCATGATTACTGTTTTAGGACCGACGGCTTGCGGGAAAACGCATTACGCTACACGATTGGCGGCGAAAATCAATGGAGAAATTATTTCTGCCGATTCCAGACAGGTGTTTCGTGGTATGGATATCGGAACCGGTAAGGATTTGAACGAATATAACGTTGATGGAAAACCGATTCCGTACCATTTGATTGATATCCGAAATCCGGGCGAGGAATACAGCGTTTTTGACTTTGTGTCGGATTTTCAAAGGGCATACCAAGATATTATTTCTCGAAAAAAAACTCCGATTTTATGTGGCGGAACGGGATTGTATTTGTCTGCCGTTTTACAGCATTATGAATTTTCAAAAGTCCCGATAAATCAGGCGTTTCACAAGGAAATGAATCAACTTGAACATGCCGAATTAATAGCACGTTTGCAAAACCTGAAACCTACGCACAACACCACCGATTTGGATATCAAAGAACGTACCATTCGAGCTTTGGAAATTGCTTTGCATGCTGTTTCGAAAACCTCTGCACCTGCCGATTACCGTGCGTTTCGAGTACCTCAGGGAACTGTGTTTGCCATTTTTCCGGAAAGAGAACTTGTGAAAAACAGAATTACACAACGCCTCAAAACCCGCTTAAACACAGGACTTATAGAAGAAGTTGAACGTTTAATTCAGCAAGGCGTTCCTTCCGAAAAATTATTGTTTTACGGTTTGGAATATAAATTTGTAACTCGTTATATTCTCGGAAATATCAGTAAAACCGAACTTTTTGAACAATTAAACATTGCCATTCATCAATTCGCCAAACGCCAAATGACGTGGTTTAGAAAAATGCAAAAAGAAGGTGTGGAGATGATTATTGTCGAATGATTTTTTTAGATACAACGCCCTTTTCGGTGTGCAAAACTAAAATATAAACGCCTCTCGGCAAATACGAAATGTTGATTGAAAAAGGTGCGATGTGCGATGTGCGAGAGGTAAACATACGCTGTCCGTTCATATTGTAAATTTCATAAGAATTCACAAGGATTTCGGGAGATTCGACAAACACCATTCCATCGCTTGGATTCGGAAACACGTTGATATGTTCCGCAAAATCATCTTGCCGGCAAATGGCTGTTGGTTCGGGTGGACGCTGAGATCCGAACACCGGACGCATCATCACAGCACCGTAGTTGAGCACCGGAATCCATTTGAATTGATTGTCTCGATCCATTCCGTAAAGAAACATGCGGTTTTCGGCGTTGTTGTTTTGGTCAAAACCCATACACAAATAAATGTTGTGATGCTGTTGAAATCCGATGAAAAGCGAGCCGGTATCCACATACACAGGCTCTTCAAACCAATACTCGGAAAAGCCAATAGTTTCGGCATGTTGCGGTGGCAATAAATCTCGTTCAACATAACGCAGAGTGGTGTCCGAAGCCCCGTCGCTAACGGCATTCCAAACCGTCAAGTCGAAAAGTGCTCGATCCATGTTCGGGTATTTGGTAGGATTAAACCAAATTTGGACGCCAATCAACGTGTCTTTTTCTCTCATCGGAAATTGGTACGCAAATCGACTTGTAGCACGTTCGGCTTGCACAACAAACCCAAAATTCATTTCCGGAGTTCCATCATCGTAAGCATAATAATTGCTCAGCGAAACAATTTGAATCATCGTATCATTATCGGCAATTCTGTCTGAATTGTCTGCCGGTTGTTTCATGGTGTGATAAATCTCAAAAGTGTCCGGTTTTTTATCGATCGGGAAAGGGTTTTCCAACGGTATGTTCAAACGAAAAAACCCATCTAAAAAAAACGGCGGAATGTGGGGCTGATTTGACGGTGCTATGTCATGCACAATATCGCCGGCTTGATTAAAAATTTGATATTGATAATCGGCTTGTGCGGAGTCGTTCATATTTCGAAACAACAACGGTATTTCACTAACTAAGTCTGCTGCTCCACGAAACTGTCTGGCGGGCATGGCTTGAAACTCTTTCAACACACGTTGGCTTGGTTCCACAAAGGCAATATCGTTCAAAAACGGTGTAAATTCGTCTGAATATGCATCGATGTGCACATAGTCGATATGCCACTGTCCGCCTGCACTTTGGCGACTTGGGTCGGTTTCAAAATTTTGATCCAACGAAGTGATATTCCGAAATCGAAATTGAAATCCGTTGTAAAGATAATCTTTCGTGTCAATCGGAATCGCAACCTGTTTGAAAAACGGTTTGTCTTGCTCCGGCACATCAGGATCCATGCACGGCGGACAAAATGTCTCAAAATTATAGTCCTGCAAACTGTCTTCGGTGCTCCAAATTTCGTTCCATTCTCCCGCATGATTCAAAAATTCCAAAATCAGCAAATCTCCTTTTTGATGTACCGGTTGACGTCCGCGCAATGTGCTTTCCCAGAGATTCCCAAAACCACCACCGGGCTGATAGTAAAAACTGAAAAAAACTGTGGTATCACCACTCTGCGCTGCCTCCCATAAATCACGCGGATTTGAGCCCCAAACAGAGTCTAATCGAATCGGTTGCGATGTGAGTGTGTCGGCACTAAACGGGTAAGATGCTAAGTGTTCGGGGTCGTACAACTGTCCGTTTTCATCTAAGGCATCAAACGTTGCAACGCCGATGGTTGGCGGCAAAAGCGGAAAATTTGTGTTGATGAAAACCTTGTTGTCTTGCCAAAATTTCGGATTCGGATATGGCGAACGTGGTGATGAAAAATCGTCTAAAAACGGCAATGACAAAGGTGGTTCTAAGGATTTGCGTTGCTGTTGTTGGATTTCGGCATTGTGTAACATTTTGTTGACTTCCAAATCCCGAAGTTCAACACGGTTCTGTGCTTGGGAAGTCAGCACCAATCCTGTCAAAAGCATCAATATGCCATATTTTATGGTTGTAAAACTAATTTTCATGTTTTAAAATTCTTCCTCTTCTTCTTCCGAAAAATTATCGTGCATGTATCCGTCTTTTGAGCCCGAAACCAAAAGGTTTATATACGATCCGCGTCGAACTTTTTCGCCGGGGTAAATTCGTTTGCCGTGATAAGTTTGGTCGAGCACTGCATTTTGAAATCTGCTGGGTTCATATTTGACGGTTCCTACGTAAAGTCCTGCGGCTTCAAGCAAAGCAGTGGCTTGTCGCAGTGATAAATCGATCAAATTCGGCATCTTTGCCATGTCGGGCGTTGCCGATACCAACGTAACGTAAAATTTTCGATTTCGTTTAACGGTTGAACCGGGAATCGGGTCGTGTCTCAAAACTGATCCTGCCGGGTGCGATGGGTCGTAAACGGAATCAATAATCACAAATTCGAAACCGTATTCTTGAGTCAGCGAGGTTAAACTGCTCGTGGGAAGCCCTGTTAAATCAGGCACTATAAACGATTGCCCATATCGCGAAAATATCCTCAACGAGGCTATGGTCAAAAGCACAATAACCAAACTTGCTACCCCCATGATAGCGAGATTTCTCCAAAATTGTCGGGTTTTCCAAAATGTTTTCATCGGTTTTTTTCTGTGGAATACAAAACACCACGATACAAAGATACAAAAAAAAAATGAAAATTAAAAAAAAATTTCGTATCTTTGCAAAAAATTAAGAGAAACATTCCAAAAATTATGTCTAAAAAATTGTTTGTTTTACTCCTTGCTTTGTTGATGACCGTTTCAACTTTTGGCATCAATCGTCGTATGATGGAAGATAAGACTTTGGTTGGTGTTCAGGCGAGTTATATGTTGCCGATGGGGGCTTATGCCAATGATGTAAACGGTACTATTGGCGGGGGATTGCGAGGAAAGTATTTTGGAACCAATACCTTTGCATTTGGTTTCGATTTTGGTTTTTTTGCACCCCCAATTAATGCCAACCGTTTGACGTTTGTTACGGATTCTATTTACCAAAAATTTCTTATCGAAGACCAACGATTGGGACGAGTTGCCGATAGCGTTCAGATTTTAGATGTTACCGGAACTTCGCAATATATTCCGTTCAACATTTCTTTCGAATTTTATCTGCCGTCGCGTTCGCTGACGAATTTTCGTCCGTACGCCGGAATTGGCTTGGGTTTGAATATGGTCAATCGCCGTTACAAACCTGTTTTCAACACACCGAAATACGTCGAAACCGGTATTCCGACTTTCGAACAACGCATTCAACCCTCGTCCGACAAGGGTTTTGTGAGTCTTAATCCGGTGGTTGGATTTTTGTGGACTCTTGATGAACTTTGGAATATCAATATGGATTTGCGTTACAATCAATTGTTCGGTGGTCAAAAAGGCGGTGTGTTGAGTGTTCATGTGGGTGTGATGGTGGATTTGAGTTTCAAATATGTGCGATAAAATTTGTGAATTATGAAATATACAAAAATTCTCCTCAAACTTAGCGGCGAATCGCTGATGGGCGACCAAGATTATGGTCTCGACCCTAAAATGTTAACGCAATATGCATCGGAAATTAAGGCTGTTCACAACGCGGGATGTCAAGTGGGCGTAGTGATTGGCGGTGGAAATATCTTTCGAGGATTGCAAGGTGCAGCCAAAGGTATGGACAGAGTTTCGGGCGATTATATGGGTATGATGGCAACGCTGATCAATAGCATGGCATTGCAAGCGGAGTTGGAAAAACAAGGGGTGCCTGTTCAACTGTTATCGGGCATTCCGGTTGAACCGATTGCCAAAAAAATGTGTCGTTCTCGTGCCCAAAAAAATCTGGCAAACGGCAAAGTGGTCGTTATTGCCGGTGGTACGGGCAATCCGTTTTTTACGACTGACACCGGTGCCGCCTTGCGTGCCATTGAAATCGAGGCAGATATTTTGCTTAAAGGCACTCGTGTAGATGGTGTGTATACCGCTGATCCTGAAAAAGATCAAACAGCCACAAAATTCAAAACCATTTCTTTTGACGAATGCTATCAAAAAGGTCTTTCCGTGATGGATCTAACGGCTTTCACGCTTTGCAAAGAAAACAAGATGCCGATTTATGTGTTTGATATGAATCAAATCGGGAATCTCCTAAAAGTTGTCAATGGCGATGAAATTGGCACGATAATTTTGTAACCGTTTCAAAAATTTTTGTAACCTTTTCAAAGATATTCCGTATAAACTAAAAAAAGCAACCAAAAAACACAGTATTAAAATACATTATAAACCCAAAAAAAATTAAAAATTATGAAAAAAATCTTAACATTCGCCGTAGCGGTTGCATTTTCGACAGCCCTCACGGCACAATCCGTAAGCACCATTCATGCAGGTGCAAACATGTCTACATTCACAGGTAAAGATGTAGAAGACGCTAAATTTAAATTCGGCTACCAAGTTGGTTTCACCCAAACGTTTGGTGATTTCATCCAAATTGAGCCGGGTTTGTTCCTTTTCAACAAAGGTGGGAAGGGAGAGGATGCATACTCGGACCCCGATTATCCCGAGTATAGTTATGACATAACACAGACCATTGGTTTGACCTATTTGCAAATTCCGGTTAACTTCAAAGTTAATCTTGGCATTGGCGACAACATGAACCTGGTACTGGGTGCCGGCGTTTATGCCAGTGTTGGTCTTTTCGGAAATGTTAAAATGAAAGGAAAATGGGGAGGAGAAAATGTTGATGAGTCCGCAAAAGTTAAATTCTTTGGAGACGTTAAAGACGGCGAGGACAAGGTAGAACAAGCACCGATTGACTTTGGAGCGTCGATTTTTGCAGGTCTTCAATTCGGTCGTATTGGTGTAAATGTTGGCTATCAGCCCGGATTTATGTCTATTGAAAGAAAGTATGAAGGTGAAGAGCGTTGGAAAATGAACAACAGTTCAATTTTCTTGAGCTTGTCGTATTCACTTAACGATCCTAACAGATAGGATTTCTTGGAAGTAAAAAAACGAGACTGCCTCAAAAAAGGTGGTCTCTTTTTTTTTGTTTCCCCCGCACCACAAAATAATTATTAAAAAAAACAGAAAACAAATACCTGAAAACTGAAAACTTTTTCGTATCTTTGCAAAAAATCTGTAAGGGCGATGCATGCATCGCCCCTACAAAAACAAAATCACAATGAAAAAAATCAGCATCGCAATCGTTCTGTTGCATTTCTATGGAACTCTGATTGCCGACCCTATGTCAATTGATATTCCGCCCCAAAGCGTTTATCACACCTACGAAAACGGCGATCGAATGCCGGATTATTCCTTTGCGGGTTATATGCTTTCCGAAAAACCGATTCCGCTTGTAACGGCAAAAGTGAAAGTCGAATGGCGTGACGGCGATGCGACGGCTCGCATTCAACGGGCAATTGATTACGTGTCGACATTGCCGCTTGATGCTAACGGATTTCGGGGTGCCGTGCAGCTGGAAAAAGGCGTTTATCAAATCAACGGAAGTTTGAAAATTACAGCATCAGGCGTGGTTTTGCGAGGAATGGGAGCCGAAACAAACGAAACGATTTTGTTTGGTGCAGGTACTGATCGGACGACTCTTATTCGCATTTTAGGACAACATGATTTCCAATCTTTGGATAGTATTCCGATCGCGGGAAACTACGTGCCGCTCAATGCCACCGTGCTTCCGCTTAATGCAGGACACAACCTGAAAGTAGGCGATAAAATTATCGTTACTCGTCCGTCTACACGAGAGTGGATACAGCATATTGGTGGCAGTAGAGTGGGTTTAGCCTCACAGGCTCACCATGTGGGTTGGCAACCTCGCGATTTCGACATTCGTTGGGAACGCACGATTACAGCCGTTTCACCGACATCTGTAACCATTGATATTCCTCTCACCAATTCGCTTGATGCCAAATTCGGAATGGGCTATATCAGTCGCTATACGTGGAATGCACGAATCAATAATGTGGGTGTTGAAAATCTGCGTTTGGTTTCGGCATGGGACGGTAAAAATAAAAAAGATGAAAATCATCGTTGGATGGCGATAACCATTGAAAATGCTGAGGACGGCTGGGTTCGTCGTGTTACGGGTGAAAATTTTGTAAGCAGTATCGTTGCCATTTGGGAAACCGCCAAACGCTTTACCGTAGAGGATTGCCGAAGTTTGAATCCGGTTGGCGAAATCGGAGGATTCCGCCGATATGCGTTTCAAACTTCAGGACAACAAACCTTGTTTCAACGGTGTTATTCCGAATTTGGATATCACGATTTTTCGGTAGGATTCACCGCCGCAGGACCCAATGCGTTTGTGCTGTGTTATGCCCATTTGCCTTATGAATTCAGCGGAACATTGGGCGGTTGGTCAAGTGGGACACTTTTTGACAGAGTAACCATTGATGGTGCTGCTTTGAAAGTTACATTTCGTGGTGCAGATGGCGGTGCAGGCGGTTGGAGTGGGGTCAACTCGCTCGCTTGGGAATCTCGTGTGTCGGAATTGCACATGATGACGCCACCGGACGCATACAACTGGGCTTATGGAACTTTTGGGCAAGAAGTGGGTGATGCGATGATCGACAAACATCGTGAATATCTCAGACCTCAAAGTTTCTTTTATGCACAATTTGAAGACAGAACCGGTCGAAAATCCGAAGAAACCGCAAAAATTATTCCTCGTGAAGGCGAATTTCCACTTGCAACCACAACTCCTGAACAGGCAGCAGAGATGAATCGTCGTTCCAAACGTCCGGAATTGCAGGTTAATGAATGGATCGATACCATTATTGAACGGTATCCTTTGGAAATTTCATGGACAGGATTGTTAGATATTGATGCTGTAAAATGGACTCCGCGATTAACGCCACAGCCCAAAATTGTCATGCAACCGATTTCCATCGAAAACGGCAAAATTGTTTTAGACGGAAAATTATTGTCGGGTCGTTGGCATCGTACAGCCTTGTGGCGAGGTAGCATACGTCCGAGTGGTGTGCGTTCGTCGAATTTACACCTTTCTCGTTTCGTTCCCGGACGTTCCGGCAACGGATATACCTATGAAATTGACGATCTTTTTTCGGAAATAAAACAGCGTAATATCGTTGCCTATAACCATTTTCCGGCGTTATGGTATGATCGCCGCAGAGATGATCACGGTCGTCATCGCCGACTCAATGCCGATGTGTGGGCACCGTTTTACGAACAACCTCACAATCGCACCGGAGAGGGCGAAACCTTTGAAAGGTTGAGTAAATACGATTTAAGTCAGTGGAATCCTTGGTATTGGTCGCGAATCAAACAATTCGCCGAGCTTGCCGATCAAAAAGGTGTTTTGTTTGTTCAAGAGCACTATTGTCAGCACAATATCATTGAAGAAGGTTCGCATTGGACGGATTATGCGTGGCGAACAGCCAATAATATCAACGAGTTGAACTTTCCGGAAAATGTGTTTTATGGTGCCGATCGCCGTATTTTTATGGCAGAACAGTTTTACGATGTTACTGATGAAAAATTGATGCATTATCATCGCTTGAATATCCGAAAACATTTAGATGAAATTGGTCGAAATACCAATGCTGTTCAGCATTTGGGAAATGAATTTACCGGACCTTTGCACTTTGTAAAATTTTGGTTTGATGTGATTGATGAATGGGAAAAAGAGCATGGTGTAGATGTAAAAACCATGTTGTCTGCCAACAAAGATGTGATTGATGCGATTTTGGAAGATCCGCATTATCGCCCGATGTTGGATATTATTGAGATTCAAGTTTGGCATCATCGCACCGATGGCACGATTTACGAACCGCCGGGTGGTGTGAGCCTTGCACCGCGACAACTTGCCCGAATTTTCAATCCGGATCCCAATCCTGATTTTAATGCGGTTTTTCAAACCATCTCGGAATACCGAACGAAATATCCTGAAAAAGCCGTGCGACAAAATTTTGGACGAGGTACAAATTCGTGGGCGGCGTTCTTAGCCGGAGGGTCTTTGGTGCAATTGCCGACCATTGCCAACGAGCGATTTTATCGCGATGCCGTGCAGATGCAAGAAACCATCGTTGATGCCGGAAAACACTGGGGAACCGGAAAACCTGCGGTAGGCTATATGGTGTACACCACAGAGAACAAAATCACCCTTGACCTAACGTCCGACCGAACCAATTACACCGTTCGTTGGATCAATCCGAGAGGCGAATTTATTGGAAAACAAACTAAAATTTCAGGCGGAAAACCCATTATTTTGGAAAAACCAATCTCCGACGATGCCATAGTTTGGTTGTCGACAAGATAATTTTTCCAAAATTTGCAAAATTCATTTTTTTTTCGTATCTTTGCAGCCCTAAAATAAAAACACTTAAAAACAAAAAGATATTATGGCAGCAATTACCGCAGCAGATGTAAACAAACTCCGTCAAATCAGCGGAGCAGGTATGATGGATTGTAAAAAAGCTCTCGTTGAAAACGATGGAGATTTTGAAAAAGCAATCGATTATCTACGTAAACAAGGACAAAAAATGGCAGCAAAACGTGCCGACCGCGTGGCAAACGATGGTATGGTGTTCGCTCAAGCCGATGCCCAATACGCCGCAATCGTGTTGATTTCGAGCGAAACGGATTTTGTAGCAAAAAATGCTGATTTTCAGGCATTCGTGAAAACAGTTTCTGATTTGGCAATCGCCAACAAACCCAAATCCTTGAACGATGCTAAAGCAATGAAAATGACCGATGGTCGCACGGTTGAAGAACATGTGATTGACCTTGTCGGAAAAATCGGCGAAAAAATAGAATTTGTACAGTTCGAATGTTTGGAAGACGCCAAAGTGGTGGCTTACAATCATCACGGAAACCGCTTGGCAACTATCGTTTCGTTCAATGGCGACATTCCGCAAGAGGCTGCAAACGATGTGGCGATGCAAGCCGCTGCTATGGCTCCGATTGCTCTCGATCAAGCCAGCATTTCGCAAGCGGAAATCGACCGCGAATTGGACATTGCTCGCGATCAAGCCCGTCAAGAAGGTAAAGCCGAAGACAAAATCGAAATGATTGCACAAGGACGTTTGAATAAATTTTTCAAAGAAGCGACTTTGGTCAATCAAGAATTCATCAAAGATAACAAACAATCCGTTGCTCAATACGTGAAATCAAAAGGTGGCGACACCGTGATTACCGGTTTCCGCAGAGTGATGTTAGGTTAGTTGGTGACATCGAAAAAAAAAACGAAACGCAATGCGTTTCGTTTTTTTTTCGGCGTTTCGGTTTTTTTTCGTATCTTTGCACTTTATATGCTCAATAATTACGATATTATCATTGTCGGCGGCGGTCATGCCGGATGCGAGGCAGCCCACGCTGCTGCTGCGTTAGGCGTGAAAACGCTATTGATTAGCATGAACACGGATCGATTGGCTCAAATGTCGTGCAATCCGGCGATGGGTGGCGTGGCAAAAGGTCAAATTGTTCGCGAAATCGATGCTTTGGGCGGACTTTCGGGTATTGTAACCGACCACACCATGATCCAATTTCGTATGCTCAATCGCTCGAAAGGTCCTGCTATGTGGAGTCCGAGAGCTCAAAGCGATATGGAATTGTTCTCTCAAAAATGGCGAAGTTTGTTGGAAAATACGCCGAATCTGGACTTGCGACAAGATGAGGTTGTGGATTTGATGGTCGAGACATCGACGGATTCAGCCCACCAACGCATTAAAGGCGTGGTTACGGCAATCGGACAAACCTATTTTTCGAAAGCCGTGATTTTAACGAATGGCACATTTTTGAACGGCATAATTCATATCGGCGAAAAGAATTTTCCCGGTGGGAGAATGGGTGAAAAAGCAAGTTCCGGACTTTCCGAACGTCTGAAAAATCTGGGGTTTGAGACCTTGCGACTGAAAACAGGAACCCCTCCTCGTGTGGATGGTCGAACCATTGATTTTTCGAAATTAGACGAACAGCCCGGTGATGAAAATCCCGAAAAATTTTCGTTTTTACGAACTCCCAAACTCACTCGCCAACGGTCGTGTTACTTAGGCTACACCTCAGAAGCCGTCCATGATGTGTTGCGAACAGGGTTTGAAAAATCGCCGATGTTTCAAGGTCGCATTCAGGGCGTTGGTCCGAGATATTGTCCTTCGGTTGAGGATAAAATCAATCGCTTTGCCGATAAAACCCAACACCCGCTTTTTATTGAACCACAAGGCTGGACAACGAATGAGTTTTATATCAACGGGTTTTCGTCCTCGCTTCCGGAAGAGGTTCAAATTGCCGCTTTACGGAAAATTGCAGGTTTTGAACATGCCAAAATCTTTCGTCCGGGTTATGCTATCGAGTATGATTATTTTCCTCCAACGCAGTTAAAGCCTACGTTAGAGACGAAATTGGTTTCCGGACTTTTTCACGCCGGACAAATCAACGGCACGACCGGTTATGAGGAAGCCGGAGCACAAGGATTGATGGCGGGTGTGAATGCGGTTTTGCAAATTCTTGGGAAAGACCCGTTAATCCTCAAACGCAACGAGGCATATATCGGTGTTTTGATTGATGATTTGGTTACAAAAGGTGTTGATGAGCCGTATAGAATGTTTACTTCTCGTGCCGAATATCGAATTTTATTGCGTCAAGATAATGCTGATCAAAGATTGACACCACTCAGTTACAGACTCGGTTTGGCGAGTGTTCAACGAATGCAAAATTTGGAAAAAAAGCAACAGTTGACGAATGAATTTATCAACTATCTCCACCAAACCAAACCACCACTCGAACAGATTAATCCAATCTTGGAATCCTGCGAAACCAACGAGATTTCGCAAAAAACAACCTTGTCACAAATTTTATCTCGACCTCAACTTTCACTACAACATTTGCAACCACTGCTCACCTTTGATTTTGGTGATGCCGATGCAGAACTAATCTCTGAAACGCAGGAGCAGGCTGAGATTTCAATTAAATACGACAGTTATATTCAAAAGGAAAAAGAGATCGCCGAAAAACTTTCCAAACACGAAAACACGATTCTAAAAGACGATTTTGATTATCACCAATTGCAATCATTATCGTTTGAAGCACGCGAAAAATTATCCAAAATTCGACCTCGAACGATTGGGCAAGCATCAAGGATTTCGGGCGTTAGCCCTGCGGACATTTCCGTGTTGATTATTTATTTGTCGAAATAAAAAATTACGGCAAAAACAAGCAACTGTCTCCATAAGACAAAAATCGAAAATCATGCGAAAGAGCGTAATCGTAGATTTTTTTCCAATCATTTCCAACCATCGCCGAAATCAGCAAAAGCAGTGTGCTCTTGGGTTGATGAAAATTGGTGATGATGCCTGTTGCCACTTTGAATTCGTAACCGGGGATAATCATCAATGACGTTGAAAACGAAAGTGGAGTGTTGTGCGTTGCGTGAATTGCGAGATTTTCTAACTCCGCATCGCACTCTGTATACGCTGCCCATTGCTCAACATGATTCGTCCCTTTCGCAAGCCGGAAAAGCGATTCAAGCGAACGGAGAGACGTCGTTCCCACAGGAATGATTGGACGATTTTCGGATTGGGCTTTAAGAATTTTTTGCAAACAATCCGGCGAAACAATAACTTTTTCGTCATGCATCAGATGTTCGCCAATCGTTTCGGAGGTAACAGGCTTAAATGTTCCTGCCCCCACGTGGAGCGTGAGTGTGGCGGTTTCGATATGTCGTTTTTCAAGCGATTTCAAAACGCCTTCGGTAAAGTGTAAACTCGCCGTGGGGGCAGCAACCGAACCTTTTGTTTGGGCAAAAATCGTTTGATAACGTTCCTCGTCGCTTGCCTCAACCTCACGATGAATATACGGCGGAAGCGGAATTTTGCCAACATTTTCGAGCAGTTCGGCAAACGTCAAATCGTTAGTCCATTCAAAAATAATTTCCCATGCATCGCCTATCTGCCTACCTCGCATCATTCGTAATCCGTAATTCGCAACCTGCAAATCCTCATGTTTCCACTTACGATTTCCTCCCACAAAACATTTCCAAACACACCGATTTTTCTGCTGAAAAGCAAGTTGTACATCTATCGGTTCAACCGGCTCCAAACAAAAAATTTCGATACGTGCACCGGTCGAAGTATGAGTAACAATCCGGGCATGAATAACTTTCGTATCGTTGAAAACCAACAACGCATTTTCGGGAATTTCGTCTGCAATATCTCGAAAAATCGTTTCTGAAATTTCGCCGTTTTGGTAAACTGCCAATTTTGACGAATCCCGCTCCGGTAAAGGGTATAAAGCAATTTTTTCCTCCGGAAGGTGATAGTCAAAATCTTGGATACGAATGTTGTTGTAATCCATACCTTAAATCACAAATTTGGCAACCTCATCTCGAGAAACCAAAATAGTTTCTTTCGAAATCAGTTTGATATCAGTCGACAAAAAGCCGTCTTTGACCGGTTCTTGCTTGCAATAATCGGTTGAAAGATATTTTTTGCTGCAATCGGAAAACATCGTAACAATGTTGATATCCGGATTTTCCTGTTGCAATTTGACTGCTCCCAAGAAATTGGCACCCGATGAAATTCCTACGCCCAAACCGAGCACCTGAGCGAGTTTTTGGGTCATAATAATCGAATCGCCATCGTCCACTTCAACGATTTGGTCCAATTGGTCTAACTTGACAATCGACGGAATAAATTCGTCGGAAATGCCCTGAATACGGTGTTTTCCTACACAATGACCGGTCGACATCGTGGGCGAATTAGACGGCTCAAGCGGATGGATTTTCGCATGAGGATTGCGTTGTTTGAAGTATTCGCCGGTGCCCATCACCGTTCCGCCTGTACCAACGCCGACCACAAACGTATCCGGAATCAAACCAACACTGTTCATTTGTGCCCAAATTTCCGGACCGGTCGTTTTGAAATGTGCCTCGCAATTCAACGTATTGTCGAATTGACGCGGCAAAAACACATTCGGATTGTTTTTTGCCATCTCCTCCGCACGAGCGATACTACCCAAAAATCCGCCTTCTGCTTTCGAAACCAAACGGATTTCCGCACCATAACTGCGGATCAAAGCCATACGTTCTTGACTCATCCAATCGGGCATATAAATCACCACAGGATGTCCGATTGCCCTGCCCTGTGCGGAAAACGCAATACCGGTGTTGCCACTCGTGGCTTCAACAATTTGATCGCCCGGCTTGATCAAACCCTCCGCATAGGATTGGCTCAAAATGTGGTACGCCATGCGGTCTTTGATACTTCCACTGAAATTGTAATACTCTAATTTGGCAAAAATCGTACCCGTTTTGCCTTTGTACTCGTAGGTGATTTTCACCATCGGGGTGTTGCCGACCAATTTGCCGACTTCTGCAATGTGTTGTTGTGTTGTCATAAATTTATTTTTTGTTTTTTTTGCAAAGTTACAAAATTTTTTGTATTTTTGCAAAAAATTACCATGAAAAAATTATTACTTCCCCTTGTATGTTTTTCGCTGATTTTTACATCTTGCGAAGACAAGCCGATTCTCGATGTCGATGTTACGGCGGTTGCCCTTGACCGGAATGCCGTCACTCTAAAGGTCAACGACACTGCGATGTTGACCGCAAAAATTTTGCCCGAAGAGGCGACTTCACAACGCATCAAATGGACTACCGACAATCGAAATGTGGCGTGGATTGATAATGGTAAAATTACGGCGATGACCGTTGGAACTGCCGTTATTTATGCCACTTCCGTGAATGGCAAATTCGACAGTTGTTTGGTTACGGTAACGCCTTTTGCTCCGCCGCCCCATATTCCGGTAACCGGAGTAACCCTGAATTTAGACACAGCAACCATCGATGCCGGAGGTTCGATAACCCTGCAACATACGGTTTTGCCGGATAGTGCAAGTAATAAAAATGTGGTTTGGAGTTCGAGCAATCAAAACATTGCAACGGTTGTTGATGGTAGAGTAACCGGTGTTGCAGCGGGCATAGCCACGATTACCGTCAAAACGGTTGATGGCGATTTTACGGCTACTTGCATTGTAACTGTGAATGCGGTTATAGTTCCGGTAACGGGTGTGAGTTTGAACAGGAGCACCGCAACACTTGAAATTGAAGACACTCTGACGCTTATTCCAACCATTTTGCCGGCGAATGCGACCAATAGAACGGTAACGTGGGAATCATCTGCTCCCGATATCGCAACGGTAGCCTATGGCTTTGTTACTGCTCATTCGGCAGGTTCCGCAACCATAACCGTAACTACCAACGATGGTGGTTTTATGGCTACTTGTGTTGTAACTGTAATCCCTGGATCCCCTCAAACAAGTTGGTTTGACGGAACCATAAATGCAACCGTTGTAAATGGAAACAGCTACAATTCATACGCGGACAGAGTTGTGGTCATGTTATGGAATCAAGACACCTACAATGAAGAAGAATTTGCCTCTGCTCCCTATGTCAATGGCGGATTTAGCATGACACTTCCGACAACACCGGCTCCGAGCTTTCAATTGCCTTTTGGAGGCAGTGAAGGAGGTATCCAAATTAGCAATCCGAATGTGATGTTTGTGTATTTCGAAAACATGACAGCACTTAATGGCGACGATGATTTCTTTGACTATATAATTCACGGTAAGGTTGATGCAAGTTCTCTTGTTTATGTTGACTTTTTCTGGGTAGACAACGATGTAACCATGACCGGTACAGAGGTCTGGGAATATGGTGGAGTGCAATACACCGATACTTATAGTCTATCTTTGGTTCAGGGTTGGAATAAGGTGTATTTGATTAGTTATGATGAATATACAAGTGTGTTCACAACTACTCCGGTTGCCGGAGTAGATTGGTATTTTAGCAATGAGTTTTGGTCGTTGTCTGGTTCGTTGAGCCCTACGAAAAACACCAAAAAGTCACCCCAAAAAACACTAAGAAAAAAACCTCGTTTCAGTAAATAATCCCCCACATTTGCATAACGTATCTTTGCAGAATCAATAAAAAAAAACAAAATTTGCCTATGGAAAAATAACGTGCTAATACGCACATCTTGAAATACATCGAAAAAAGCATTTTAGATTATTCTTTCTATCAGAAAATTTGACGATTTGAAACAATGAAAGAGATTAAGTTGAAATGTTCACGCGAGGCGTGGACTTCTACTTACTTCTGTTCATTGTGGGTCACGTCAAATACCTCTGATAGCGGAGTACTGAAAAGTACCACGCTTTTTTTATGTGCGTATGTGAACAACGAAACTCATCGGTACAGCAACAAAATCAATTTAATATATCAATGGTCTGCTTAAAGGAGCAGACGTTAAACAAAACAATCAATGAAAAAATTATTTTATTTACCCATAATTATTGGACTAATA
>WRKV01000005.1 GCA_009777915.1 Bacteroidales bacterium
GCAACAACCACCGACACTCTCAGAGCAAATATGCCGGCAGTAGAAGACCTCGAATTTTCCTGCACCTACACCCTCGACGGTTGTAGCGTTACGGCAACAGCCCAAATCGAAAACTCACAATGTACACCACCAACCATGCCGGGAGGATTCACAGCAGACCTCGCGGCAATTTGCTTAGGCGATTCAACCATACTCCGCCTTAGCAGTGGAGTACGAAACCAAGGAGAATGGGTGCTATACGCAGGAGGATGCGGAGACGGAACTCCGATCGCAAGATCCCACGAGAACCTTATAGGGAACGTAACTTTTACCGTAAAACCTACCCAAACCACAGAGTATTTTATTAGAGGCGAAGGCTGCGGAACAAACACCAGCTGCCAACAACTGACCATAACCGTGAACCCGTTGCCCAACGTGATTCAAGGTGAGAACGAGGTATGTGTCGGTGCCACCGCTACCGTTATCAACCTAACTCCGGGTGGAACATGGGAAGTAGGCGTTTCAGGACATCTCGCCGTAGACGATCCGGCAGTGGGAACCGTCAGAGGTGTGATGGCAGGAACCGGTACTATATATTATGTACTCCCAACAGGATGCCGCCGCGAAGGACAAATTACCGTGAAAGAGACGCCCGCAGCTATCGTTGGCGATACCAACCTTTGTGTGGGTAGCACCAGAATTTTTACATCTGCAACCCCTGACGGCATTTGGACTTCATCAGCATCACTTGTGGCAAGCCTAACCTCGCACACATCGGGAGAACTCACCGCAAACACCATCGGCACCACTGAGCTACGCTATACCCACTCGCTAACCGGTTGCGATATCATGAAAACCGTCAGAGTATGGCAGCAACCCATCAGCACAACAGGCGACCGCTCGGTATGCCGTGGGGAATCCATTCAACTCACCAACAACACAGTGCCAACAGGCGATGACGTCGGCGTATGGTCGATACAGTCAGGTGGTTCAGCAGCAACCATTTCAGCAACAGGCTTGCTAACCGCAAACTCCGGAACCAGCTCTGCAACGGTCATCGTGCAATACACCCTCGGACATTGCAGCGATACGTTCCGCGTTGATGTCAGACAGTTGCCGAACCCTATCACAGGACCGACAACCCTCTGCGAGGAACAGGTGCAAACCTACACCAACACCGGAACATCAGGAACCTGGTCATCATCGAACACGGCAATCGCAACCGTGAATGCCACTTCAGGTGAACTTACCGCTGTGTCAGCCGGAACGTTTGACCTGATCTTTACCTCGCCGTACGGATGTACCACACAATTAGCTATCACCGTCAACCCATTGCCCGCCCCCATTGATGGTCCCAACGCTGTGGGCGTAGGCGGAACCATAACTCTCTCAACCACATCAACTGCCGGAGTATGGTCGTCGCTCAACCCAACCATCGCCTCAGTAGGTGCTTCCAACGGAGTGGTAACCGGTCTATCACAGGGAACGGCAGAAATCAGATATATGTACCCAACAACAGGTTGCTACAGAATCCACGAAGTTACCGTAAGTTCGTGTGATGTGATCACCTTGACCTCCGCAGCAGGCACTAATATACAAAATAATATCTGTAACGGATCACCGATGACCTCCATCATCTACGAACTTAGCAACGGAGTTGCTACGACAACCCAAATTGCATGGTATAGAGACGACGGTACGCCCATGATCAGTCCGCCAATGCCGGCAGGCATAAGCTACAACGGTACCACACACACCATCTCAGGATCGCCCACAGCGGTAGGCACATTTGAATACGTCATCACATCGACAGACCACGGACCCGGCTGCGACCCTGTTACGGCAAGCGGTGAGATAACCGTGCACCCGCCTGTGTTAGCAGGAACTATTGCAGCAAGCCATAGCATTTGCGACGGAGATGACCCGGAAGCGTTCACATCAACAGCAGCAGGCAGTGGAGGATCCCCAACATCCGAATACAGATGGCAGTTTTCGAACAACCAAACCGATTGGTTCGACCGATCAGGAAGCAACTCAGTAACCTTCGACGATGCAACCACCCTCAACGTGGTTGATGGTAACCCTACACCATATTATTATAGGAGAGCATTCATAAACAGTTGCTCAACGGCTTACTCTAACATCTTGACGGTTACTGTGAACCCGGCTCCCGCAATACCTACAGCCGATGTTACACCCAACTCGGCGTGCTCGGGAGATCCCAACGGTATCATAGAAATCACAGCTCCAACAGGATCAGGCTATACCTATGCTATCGCCGGTAGTGATGGCGTTAGGAGTGCATTCCAAACTTCGCCTATATTCAATGGCAGAAGTTCGAGTGCCTATACTGTAACCGTGAGAAACATCCATGGTTGCGAAAGCACCCAAAGTTTCACCGTGGGCAGCAGTTCCGGTGCACCGGTGATCACAGGTTTTAACGTTACACCTAACGACAGTATATGCAGCTCGGCATTGGCAACCACAACCGTAACCCTCACACCGCAATTCGACAAGGACGGCGGCGTTACATACTCCTATCTTTGGAATACAGGTGACGGCACCTCAACCATTGGAACCGCCGAAACCCTAACCAGAATCGGAGGAACCATCTCAGAAACAACAACCTACCAAGTAACCGTGACCAACACGACTAACGGCTGTGATGCCAAAGGTAGTACAATCATCCACGTGATAGATCCGATTACCATCTCCGGTATCACCGTATCGAAAGATACCATCTGTATCAACCAAACTGCACCTACTATTACGGTAACACCAAGCACATTGACAGGAGTAACCTACCAATGGCAAAGCTCGACAACCGGAATCGGTGGCTACACCAATATCGCGGACAATGCGACAGCACAAATCTATACCGTGCCAAACGCCGCTGTGTCCGACTTGTGGTACAGATGTATCGTTACCACCACTGCCGGCATTTGCCCATCGGTAACAAGCGATTCCGTACATGTGGGAGTGTTACCTATACCGGGTTTGCCAACAGTTACAGAGAACCCTGTACACGTTTGTGCTATAACAGGAACAGCTGACTTGGTGGCAACCACCAACGAGGCAGGATGCTGCATTCGTTGGTACGACAACAATGGCTTGCTTCAAGCCCAAACGAACTCCGGCGAAACGTTTACAACAGCCACATTCAGTGCTCCGAACTCGGTAACCTACCGTGCATACGCCGATAACGGAACCTGCTATTCGGCAGATTTTGTGGAGGTAGTAGCAACCATGCACCTGCCGCATATCCTCACACACGCAAGCGGAGATACAAACCTCGCTACGGCTTGTATTAACCAACCTTTTAGCGAAATCCACTACAACATCGGTGGAGGTGCTGCAAGTGCATCCATCGCTTGGACACCCCAAGGAACTACCACCGGACAACCAACAGGCATGAACCTCGAGGTGAACGGACAAGATGTTATCATAAAAGGTACACCTACCGTTGCCGGAACATGGAATTTCGAAATTACAACAACTCCATTTTCAGGAAACGAATGCCCAGTATTGAAACTAACCGGCAGACTAACCGTGTATCCAACCCCTGCTACACCTACGGCAAACATAACGCCTAACTCAGCTTGTGCAGGTGGTGCACCTGACGGTAAAATTACCATCACAGCACCTTTGGGTACAGGCTTTGAATACTCTATCAACGGTGGTACAACATGGCAAACCACGCTCGAATTCGCAGGGCTGAACACTGCCGACTACACCGTGATCGCCAAAAACCCGGAAGGTTGCCAAAGTAGTGCAACGTTCTCCGTACCGGGAAGTTCCGGTACTCCGGTTATCACAGGCATCAGTATCGTAACAAACCCAACCGTTAACCCTGCCAACAACCTTTGCAGATCCGTGTTAAGCACCACAGAAGTAACCCTGACCCCACAATTCAACAAAGGTACAGGCAACTACACCTATGTATGGTCTCCGGGAAGTGCTACCACAGAAGCACTCGTCTTACCCGTGAATAGCATCACAGGAACTACAACCTACACTGTAACCATCACCAATACGGATAATCTCTGCTCAAGCAACAAAGACACCACCATTCAGGTGACAGAGCCTATTACAGCCAGCATTGCCACAACAACGCCGGAAATCTGCGTTGGTGGAACAGCTCCGGTGATCAACCTAACGGCAAGCACCTCCACAGGAGTTAGCTATCTGTGGCAACGCACGACAAGCGACACCGAACTCGAAACCGGCTCGTACCAAAACGTTGGCGGAGACGCAACCACCCAAAACTACACTGTGCCTAACACCCCGGCATCAGACCGTTGGTATCGTTGCACCATCACCACAACCGACGGCATCTGTCCGCCGGTGGTGACGAATGCTGTGCAGGTGAAAGTGGTTGCCGCACCGGCTCAGCCCGTTAGAGATGACGGCTCCATCACTGCACTTTGTCGCAATGAATCACATGCCTTTGAGGTTCAAGCAGTTACAGGTGTAACCTTTAACTGGACAGCACCGGCAAATTGGACAGCAACAACCGGAACAGGTACAAGCTTTACAACCGCTCCCGGAACAGGTGCTGCGAGTGGCAATATCGTTGTAACACCGACCAATTCCACCGGATGTACAGGAACTCCGCTAACCATATTTGTGACGGTTAACGAACTCCCCGCTATACCTAATCGTACCGATGGATCCCCCAGTGCACTTTGTCGCGGTACAACACATACTTTTGCCGTGAGCTCCGTTTCGAATGTGAGTTTCGCATGGACGGCTCCGGACAACAACTGGACGCCTGAAACATTCTCAGGATTGGGTTTCCAAACTACACCCGGAACAGGTGCTACCAGCGGCAATATCACCGTGACACCAACCAATACAACCACCAACTGTGTAGGACCGGCACTCAACATAGCCATTACCGTTAACGACATTCCTTCTATGCCTGTTCGCAACGATGGCACCATCAGTGCACTTTGCCCCGGTATAGCACATACCTTTAGTGTGACTACGGAATCAGGCGTAGGCTACGCATGGACGGCTCCGACAGGCTGGACATTAACCACCGGCGGACCGGCTGCAAATTTCTCAACCGCTCCCGGATCGAGTGCCGTAGCAGGCAATATCACCGTTACGCCGTCGTATAGCAACGGCTGCGAAGGACCAAAACTCGAATTCGCCATAGGCATTCACACACCTCCGGCTATCCCGGTTCGCACCGGAACCACCGATGTAATTATTTGTCGCAACCTTCCGCACACTTTCAGCGTGATTCAAGAAACAGGCGTAACATACGAATGGATAGCACCGGATGCTAACTGGACGCCGTATTCAGTATCTACAGTAACGTTCTCAACCACACCGGGAGCAACGGCAGACAACGGCAATGTTACTGTTACCCCAACTTCCGCAGAAGGTTGTGTTGGAAGCCCGCTCGAAATACCGATAACCATCGCTGCACCTCTCACTTTCACCATCCACCCCGACAACCACGATCTGGTTGTGCCCGTAGGTGTGGATTTCTGCCCCGATACCCTCTTTGTAGCCGCAACAGCAGGCATATTGCCAATAACCTTCGAATGGTACTTCACAGATGCCAATAACTATACCTCCAACGTAACAGCATTCACAACCGGAGTACAGTCTACACAGACCACTTCGAAAATTACCATTCCTAACAATGTGTTGGGCGAAAGATACTACCACGTGAAAGCAAGCAACGCCTGCCAATCCAACGTGCAGTCGAATATCAGCGGACTTAGAGAAGTGGCAGAGGATAAACTGCCCGCAAGCGAATGCAATTTCATTTCAGGTACAGACAATGCTAACATCGTGACGGCTGAATTCGCCACCGGTACGCCAACTACCATTCCGGCTCGTGGAAACATAGCAGCACAAATCTGGTCGGATTTTGTAATCTCGCCACAATGCAACAAAACAAGCTATAATGGTGGATCAGCACCTACCTTTAATGTGGATTGCAAAAGAAATGAGACACTTACCACTTTCCCAGGAGATTATTTCTCGTGGTGTGCGGTGATGAAATATGCCCATATCCTTTGTCCTGCACCTTGGCGCGTGCCAAGCAAACAAGACTTTATCCACCTCGATATCCTTTTGGGTGGACAAGGTGTACAAGATAGTCGCAATCCATCTGATCAGGTGATCAGCGGACAAGCCTACACGAGTGGTTCAAATAATAACAACAACTCTGGCACCCACAATCCTCGTGGCGGAAGTTGGCAAGGTTCTCGATTTACAGCCAATGCGTCGGTGCTCACGGTGGCAAATTCAAACTACTGGTCGTCGACCGACGGTAATACACAAGGAGCATACACCCTGTATTACGGAGGGAACCTCATCAGTCCGCAACCAACCAGCAATAAAGGCAGCGGTTTTGCCGTGCGTTGTGTGAAGGATTAATGAATAACAAAATCGTAAATCGTAAAAAAAAAATGAAATGCTTTGCATTTCATTTTTTTTTTGTATCTTTGCAGTCGAGAATGTAATTAAAAAACAATGAAAGAATTTGTAGAAAACCTGCTCCCTTACGAGCGCAACTTGTTTTTTTTACTCAATGGTAGCGATTCTGTTTTTTTGGATAGTTTTATGCGTATCATAAGTACAACTCAAACGTGGCTCCCGCTTTATCTGCTTGTTTTGTTTTTAGTTTTTTACAAAACAACTTCGATAAAACAGTCCATATTTATTACCTTTTTCTTTATTTTAATGGTTACGCTGTGCGATCAATTTTCGTCGGGATTAATAAAACCTATTTTCGAACGCCTTCGTCCCGGACATCATCCTGATTTTAAGGAGTTTGTGCAACTTGTAAATGGTCGTCGTGGAGGTACTTACAGTTTTATTTCAGGACATGCAACCAACAGTTTCGGATTTGCAGTATTACTTTCGCTGGTATTTCGACATCGAATGATAACGATTATTGCACTGATTTGGGCTACATTCATTGCTTATTCGCGGGTTTATCTCGGTATGCATTTTATTTCCGATATTATTGGCGGAATGATTTCAGGAACATTGATTTCATTGATTTTGTATTATTTCGTGCTTATTCCTTTGCGAAAAAGGATATTCAAGATACAAGATTCCGAAAAAACACAACTGTTTTCCAAACAACACGGCAAGATGATGTGGATAGGTTTTGCAGTATATTTTGTTGCCGTAATTTTTTACAGTCAAATTATAGTATTTTTCAATTCATAAAAATATGACAATTCGATTTCCACATATTGTGTTATTTTTTGCCATTTTGCTTGGCGGAATTATTTATGCACTTCACCTGCAAGGCTTGGTAACCGCAGCAAACGAAGTGTATGCACGATTTTTGGCATTGGGTGTATTCGTTGCAAGTTTTTTGCTCATCGCTTGGCAAAAAGCAAAAAATCATCGCTTTTCGTGGGGGGATTTTTACAAGAATGAGACGTCGATTATCGTCAGTTTGACCTTGCTTTTGGTAACTTCCTTTCTTGCACGAGAAATGGGATACTATGCTGTAACATTTTTTGTCGTAGCGGCGTTAGTTCATTTTCTTTACACGCACAAATTTTATCCGCCACCCAAAGTTTTTTACTTCGTGTTTTTGTATGCCCTACTTATGTTTTTGGGTACTATAGGCACCCCAAAGGGCTTTGGCTTTCCGGATCGTACCCTTTCATTTTACGTGCTACCATTGTCGCTATGTTTTTTTCGTTTATCGAAAGAAACGTTGTTGAAAATTGGGGAAGTTTTTTTTAAGATGACTATTGTTTTTCTCACTGTATGTGTGCTATATTGGTGGTACAATTTTTTGCATTTAGATGCGGATTTTCTGCCGTGGATCTCAGGAAAAACGGGCTATATAACCGAGATGCCCCGAAGTATTATGGGCAGTCAATCCGGAGAGAGCGTTAGCAATCCTGTGCATCTTCCAGCCTATTTTTTTATTTCCTTATGGTCGTACTACAACCATCCGAGTTTCATTGCATTTGTTTTGCTTTGCGGACTTATTGTCGGCTTTTATCTGTATTCCCAAAAGTGCATTGCAACATTAGAATTGGCATTGTGCATCGCACTTTGCTTTTTTGTGGTGTTTTTGCTGCAAAGCCGTGTTGGTATCGTGAGCGTTTCGCTTATTACCGCAATCTCCATATTGTATTTTTTATTCAAAAAAAGCAGGCGACTTGCTCTCTTAGTTGGGCTTTTCCTTATAGTTATCGGCGCATTTTTTTATTCGCATAGAGATAAAGTGGAGTTCATATTTATTGGCGACCCCATTCGAACGTCATACAGTCAGATAGCTGTAAGTTATATAAAAGAAAATTTTTGGTGGGGAAGCGGGTATAATAATCAGCAACAAGTGTTGGAGCAGCAAGCCGAAAAGATGATAGAAACATTAGCATATCCTGTGTATCCGCCAATATATTTTGTACACAACCAGTTTCTTGACGATATGGTGCAGTACGGTATTTGGGGGCTGATAGCACTGTTGCTTGTGCTTGGTGCAATAGCCTGTTATGCTATAAAAAATCGCAGCTACCTGTTGCTGATGCTGCTATGTTCTACAGTTATACTTATGTGGATAGATGCACCTTTTTACAAGCAGATTGGTATTATGCGCTGCATAACGTTTTTAGTGTTTTTTGTAGCAATAGTTGAGAGTACAAAAGATAAATCTAAAATTGTAAATATAGAATCGTAAATGGCAAAGCCACAAGTCATAGTATCCTTAACCTCGTTTCCGGCAGCAATACGCTACGCAACAAGTGCCGTGCAGTCTCTTTTGGAAGGCACTGTGCTACCCGATAAACTTGTGCTTTATCTTACGTTTTCACAATTCAAAAACGGCGAAATACCACAGGAGTTAAAAGATTTGTCGGCAAAACATCCGGTGTTTGAAATCCGAAATTACGACGACGAGATTCGTTCATACCGCAAACTAATTCCGGCATTGAAAGATTTTCCGGATGCCACCATTGTAACCGTTGACGATGATGTGTGGTATGATAAAAATATGTTGCGTGATTTATTGTGCTTACACAAACAAATTCCCAACGTGATCATTGCACACCGTGCCAAACGCATAAAGTTGAATGTGCCATATCGCAAGTGGAAGAAATATCGTTGGTATAGTTTTTTGACAAAAAAGTTGAACGTTAGTTTCAGAAACATACAAACCGGCGTGGGCGGTGTGCTGTATCCGCCCCACTCGTTAAAGGCTGATATGCTTGATGCCACGCTATTCAAAGAGATTGCACCAACTACGGACGATATTTGGTTTTGGGCTGCGGCTGTGGCAAACGGTACGAAAATCGTGCCTTTTCCTTTTGGAATACACAACAAGCCTCGCGGTTTGCAAAAACCAAAAGAACTGTCGCTAAAAACTGTGAATTTCAAAACCGGAACAGACCTGAACCGCACAACACTTGAAAAAATTCTTAAAAAATATCCAATAATTAAACAAAGATTTGAAGATGAAAACTAACGAAAAAAATCCGCTTGTATCTGTTATCATTCCCGTTTACAAGTCTGAAAAACACCTTGAACAATGCTTGGTATCTGTGATTTTTAACTCTTACAAAAATCTCGAAATCATTGTTGTTGACGATGGCTCACCCGATAACAGTGCTGCCGTTTACAACAAGTATGCCGAATTCGACAAGCGAATAAAGATCATTGTTCAAGAGAACAAGGGTGTTTCCTTTGCCCGAAACGCCGGAACCAACGCTGCAACCGGTGAATATGTTCACTATTTGGACAGCGATGATTACGTTGACTTAAATTTTTACGAGGAACTTGTAAATGATGCCGTGTTGTACGATGCCGATATTGTCGCCTGCGGAGTAAAAATGGCAAGCACCGTTGTAACCATAACGTACGATGCCCGAATAATTTGTACCGACCTGTACACCAAAATCGAAAAACTTCAATGTGCTAAATACGGCTACGCGGTGCGCTACTTGTTACGCCGAAGTTTTTTAACAGAAAATGAATTTCAATTCGTTACCGGAAGATACTTTGAGGATTTGCCTTTTACGCTTTCGGTAGTGAAAGCCGCTAATCGCGTTGTTATCAATCCAAACACGTTTTACTACTACGTTCGTCGCCCGGGTACCATAACCACCTCTCTCAAAGGGCGTCGAAAACTTAGAGAATGGGCACGTGAATTTAGAACGAATTTTTTGAAGGAAAATATGCTGCCCAAATCGCTGATGAATGAACCAAAAACCGTATACAAAATTCTCCTGTTCGGACATATCCCTGTGGGAAAAAAAGTCGTTAGGAGTGGCGGCAGTCGGGTTTCGTACAATTTATTCGAAGTGCCGATTTTCAAAACAAGACGCAAGTTATACGAATAAAACGAATGAAAAAGAAACAACCTTTGATCTCCGTCATCATCCCTGTTTACAAGGTTGAGAAGTACTTGGAACAGTGCTTAGTATCCGTGATTTTCAACTCGTACAAAAATCTCGAAATCATCGTTATTGACGATGGTTCGCCCGACAATAGTGCCGCCATTTACAACAAGTATGCTGAATGTGATGAACGAATAAAAATAATCGTTCAAGAAAAAGAAAGCGAAGGACCTTCTGCCGCACGAAACACAGGAATCAAGAATGCAACAGGCGACTACATTCATTTTATGGACAGCGACGATTACATTGACTTAAACTTTTACGAGGAACTCATAAACGATGCTTTGCAATGCGATGCCGACATTGCCGCTGCAGGAGTGAAAATGACAAACTCTGTGCTAACCATCAAACACGATGCTCGAATAGTTTGTGCCGACTTGTACACCAAGTTTGAGAAACTTCAATGTGCCAGATACACTTATATATGGTGCTATTTGTTTCGTCGTGATTTTTTGGTAGAAAACAACCTTTTATTCGTTGTTGGAAGATACTTTGAAGATGTGGCTTTCGCACTTTCGGCAGTAAAAGTCGCCAATCGTGTCGTTATCAATCCAAACACGTTTTACTACTACGTTCGTCGTCCGGGAGCTATAACAACCACTAAATTTCCCAAAAGAAGCGAGGATTTGAAATGGGCACGGCATTGGAGATCTGAATTTTTCAAGGAAAATAATCTTCCTAAATCGCTGATAAGTGGACAAAAAACCGTGTATAAAATCCTCCTGTTCGGACATATTCCTGTGGGAAAAAAAGTTGTTAGAAGCAGTGGTAGCCGAATCACGTACAGCATACTTGGGGTAACTATTTTCAAAACAAGACGCAAGCTATACGAATAGAACGAATGAAAAGAAACAACCTCTGATCTCCGTCATCATCCCTGTTGACAAGGTCGAAAAATCAATTCAGATATTCAGGAAACGTTATACATTTGTAGTTTTTTCCATATTGCTTGAACAACGTTTTATAGTCTGAGATTTTATCGTAGTTCAAAGCCAATTCTCTCCAAGTGGTTGTAATTTTATTTTTTACAAAATTACCGTATAATTCAAATTCAGAAAATCCGGAGCTTTGTTGTCTATCGTAATTATGGATAATCGCCTGTATCCAGCCCGTGTTATGGCGTTTGGATATATAATTCTGTAAATACTCAATCTTTTTTTTGTTGAAAATCATTTTATGAGAAACGTAACTTAATTTTGACAACTTTATACTTCCCATCAGTTTTTCCAAATTACGATAATAAGGCTGATGACATTCCGAACTCATATAAAACACCGCTTTGTTTTTCTTGGACAGGAAAGCGTGTGATTGTAGGAGAATGTGATCTGAATCAATACATAAATAATTTTCACAAGTTCCGAATTTATTTCCGGATAGTTTTATCAATTGCTGAAACAGCCAACCGCTTCTATCGGAAAATGTGCCATCGTCGGTCATAATTTTTAGGTCAATATCTTTTGGAGAAAATCCCAAAACAGTATTTTCATCAACAAAAATCAAATGATGAGATTCGCAAAAAGAGATTATTTCCTCCAAAGGGGGTGCTACAATATAAATGTTTTTGATAGGATGTGCAACACAATTTCTTATCCCCTCTATACATAAAGGAAGAATGTTTAAATCTTTCTTTATCACAGGGATAGTTACATCTATTTCTTGATTTGACGATTTGATTTTTCTAAAATCAATGAAATCGAATAATCGATATAGTTTTTTTCTGGTGGATTTTTTCATTAAAGCTTTATCCAGTTTTGAGGTAATAAATTAGTCGTTTTTTCTTGCATTTCGGAATTTGCGTACCATTTTTCCGGTGCAATTACAATTTTATGTTCATTTTTATTCAACCACGCAGCCCACCAACTGTACGAACTATTGGCAATGATATTGTGTTTACAAAGCGACATGAGTTGAAAATCGCTGTGTGCGATTTCGTCCTTTTCCTCTACAAAAACCGTCGGAAAATTGATGCTGAAATTATCTATAACCCACCGAATGTCGTCCGAAAAAACAAAAAACAGCGGATTTTCCGTTTGCTCGGCAATCTCTTTAACTGCCTTGTGGTAGTAGTCCATCGAACAAACACCATGATACTGATTCGCCTTTTGATTTTCAATGTAATCGCCTCTGCGAAAATGCAACGAAATGGAATTTGAATTTGTGATTTGCTCTTTTATATCAGCCCATTTTGCTTCGGTTAGTGAATTTCGGAACGTCAATTCGTTGCGAATTTGCTCGGCAGCATTTACAAAATACGTTTCGCTCTGAAAATACCCATCTAAATAACAGTTTTTGCCTGCCCTATTAAATTGGCTGTAACAGCCACCCCCTCGCTCTTTGATCCAAGTGGGAATAAAGATATTTTTCCACCTTTGCCCTTTGATTGTTTTAATTTCTTTTTCAGATGCAATTTCAAAATTGATATGGAGTTTATCCAATTCAAGCGATCGTTTTGTGTAGCTTGTCGGCTCAGCATTGAGAAACGATAAGTCGAATTTTAAGGGAGCATTGTGCTTTACAGACAGCTGCTTTCCTGCTGCATACTGAAACAGTTGATTTCCCAAACCGCCTTTTAGTTGAACAATAATCATTTTTTGAATGTATTTCTGATTTTTAAGAGAACAATGTGCGCTTTCTTTTTCCAACTCCAACGGTATTTTAATTTTGTTGCAAAATAATCTTCGTCATATACTTTCAGTGATTCGTTTTGTTTCAGCACTCTGTTTACCCAAGCAGTTACGTTTTTTCGCTCTTTTTTACTGAAAATTAAAATACCTGCGGGATCGCACAGTAAGTTGTAATGCAAATTCGATTCGTAAGAGGTGGGGACGATACTCAATTTTTGAAAGTGATAAGCATGAATTTTTTTAACTGTATCAACTTGTTGCTGTTTGTGTTGAACACTCACGCTTTGCTGATGTTTACGGTATTTCATCAAGGTTTCGGGTAAATTTGTTACAGGGTATTTGAAAGCAATTTGCGACCACAAAAAGTAATCTTCCGCATAAATGTAATTTGCATTATAACGAAATTCTTCCAGAACATTCTTACGAATGAGTACAATAGGGTGTACAAAGGTATTTCTAAAAAACAGTTGTGTTTTAAGTAAGTGTGCAGGACAAGGTCTGTTAACCCATCTGATGTGCTGATCATCGTCGGTTATTTCTTCTATATTTCCTCCAACCATTGCAAACTCAGGGTTAGCGTTCAAAAAATCCCACTGTTTTTGTAAGCGTTCCGGTAGAGAAATATCATCAGCATCCATTCGTGCGATGAACTCTCCTGTACACAAATCAATCCCCTTATTCAAAGAAGCAACGATACCGATATTTTCGGGATTTTTGTAATACTTTATGCGTGGATCGTTGTAAGCTGAAATGATTTGCTCTGTGGAATCCGTTGAGCCGTCGTCGATAATAATCAATTCCAAATCTTGAAAGGTCTGATTCAGGATGCTGTCAATTGCTGCTTTCAAGTAGCGTTCGCCGTTGAAGACGGGCATTAGTACGGATATTTTGGGTGCGTTCTTTGTCATAGTTCTTTTATATCGTTAATGTCCATAGTATCTTACGTGTAAAAATTCAAATACCAATCAACAAATCTTCCAACGCCTTTCTCCATATCCGTATTGGGTCGGTAAGCGATTTTCTTTTCCAACTTTGAAACATCTGCAAGCGTAGACAGCATGTCGCCCGGCTGCAGCGGAAGGAAATTTTTAACAGCATCGACACCCAATTTATTTTCCAATGCTTTGATAAAATCCATTAAACAAACCGAACGACTATTTCCTATATTGTAAAGTTGGAACAGCTCGTCGTTTCCCGATTTTTTGGAATTTATCAGCAATACCATGCTTTGGATAATATCATCAATAAAAGTAAAGTCTCGATACATTTTCCCCTCGTTGTATATGTTTATTGGTGTACCTTCTACGATGGATTTTGTGAAAATGATTGGTGCCATGTCCGGTCTTCCCCAAGGTCCGTAAACGGTAAAAAACCTCAGTCCTGTAGTATGTATTTTGTAAAGATGGCTATAGGTATGTGCTAAAAGTTCATTCATTTTTTTTGTGGCAGCATACACGCTTATTGGGCTGTCTGTCGCCTGCTCCGTGGTGTAGGGCTGTTCCTTATTCAGTCCGTAAACACTAGAGCTGCTTGCATAAATCAAATGCTCAACGGGGTAATATCGGCAAGCCTCCAAAATATTCAAAAATCCGTCAACATTGCTTTGGATATAAGCATTAGGATGGGCAAGACTGTAACGGACACCGGCTTGTGCGGCCAAATTGCAAACGTATTCGGGACGCTCATCGGCAAACAAGGAAAACACATCATTTTTGTTGGAAATATCTATTTTGACAAACCGATAGTTGGGATATTTTTTGCTTTGCACCAATACATTTTCTTTAATTCCGTTCTTATCAATACCGGTTTCGGCTAATCTGGCAAGTTTCAAATCCACATCGTAGTAGTCGTTAATGTTGTCAACGCCTACCACCTCATCTCCTTTTTCGATGAAGGCTTTTGCCAAATGAAATCCTATAAATCCGGCTGTTCCGGTAATTAAAATTTTCATACCTAATCAGTCAATTTATTTTATTGATTATTGCTCTTTAATGTCGTTGAGATCATAACGTTCGAAATAATCGTCCCACATTTTCACCGCTCTCACTCGTCCTCGTGCACGTTTTGCTATGTATTCTTCGTATGATTTTACTGCATAATGGTTTATGCGTATAACATCGTGTTGTGCTTTGCGGTCTCGAAAATTTTTGTTTATCGGCTTGCCGTGTGAATCGGCGGTATGCCCTGATAAACGGGTTGCTTCGTGAGCACCTGTAAATGAAAATATGCAGCGTGGATTGACGATGCTCTTTACAAGTTTGTTCATTGTTTGATCAGGAGCTGCGTGATGTCTAAATCTTTCCATTACCGTTCCGGGTTGCTTTTCCCTTGCACCACCACTTCCGTATATCAGCCAATTTATTTCAACTGCCGAAAAATTTTCAAAACGTTGCAAAAACTCGGTTATGGTGCGATCTTTTATCGGCACTATAAACTCATCTAAATCAATCACAGCAATCCATCGAGAGTCTAACCTATGTTTCTCAAGACAGTCGTCATAAGCAGGAAGTTGTTGTTTTTTTCCCGGAAAAAACGTGTATTCTACCAACCCCGATTCGATGTAAGGTGCAAGAACTTCTCGTGTGTTGTCCGTGCTATCATTGTCGTAAATGTAAAATTTTTCTACACCTAAATTTTTATGCCACTCTATCCACTCCTCAAAATACACACCTTCGTTTTTCACAATGGCACAGATTGCCAAGTAATATCTTGGTGGTGTTTTATCGTTTTTCAGCCGTCGTTTCAGCTTCAAAGCACGAAAAACACCATAGCGTAAAATGCCACGCCACCGATTGCGCGTCATTTTGTGCGGAATAACTCCGGCGATGATTTCAGCAAATACCTTGTTCATTTTTTATTCTTTATTTTCATTTATTCTTAATCGGATAGTGCAAAGATACGCATTTTATTTTACTTTTGGACTATTTTTTGCGAGTTTTTCGGCAATTTCAAATGTTGACTTTTCGGGCAAAATGCTTTCGAAGGCATTTTTAATATTTTCCATTACCTGTGCGTAGTTGCGAATGCGCACATGATCGTTGATGCATACGAGCTTGTATGATTGATTTTGTATGGCTCTTACTGCTTGCTTGGGTCGTATCATAAGTGGAAACATTTTTGTATCCGCATAAGTATTGTAAGGAGTAAAATTACCACTGCAAATTTGCCACGTGCGAAAAAGTTCAGGCGTGTAGTCGCTCACAGCACGAAAGCGATTCGCCGATGTTTCGGTCAACTCTTTTTCGGCAGCAGCCCACACTTCTTCAAAGGTGCTTTTCAGAAAAGGCTGTGCGTTGTGTGGCGTACGCAACGTAATGAATTTCCTGTAAGGTTTTAGCATATAATTCATGCGTGCTTTGGAACCATAACTCGGTGCAAACCACTTCTCATGCCAACGGCTCATTACCTCTTTCTTGTCGAAGTGTGCGTTGATAATCGTTATGTTATTTTTTATTCTTTTGTACCACTGCGACCAACTGGGATTGTACTGAAAAGCGGCAATGTCGCAAGGCAAACCATTTTGGAAAAAACGTTCTTCTTCTACGGAATTGATGATGAAAAAATCGTCGTTGAAATAAACAAAATGTTCGGCGATGTCCGGTATTTTGTGCAGATAACGCTCAATGACTACCGAGTTGTAGCAAGGCAAAAACTGTTGCGGGATATAGTCTTTGTGGTCAACGAGGTTTAGCTTTGGATGGCTTGCATCAAGCCATTCAGGCTTTTGTCCGCAAGTTACAAAGTGAATCTTATTGACCCATGGTGCAAATTTTTCAACACCACGAAACCAATACTTGAGAAATCCATAATCCCGAAAACGCGCAACGGAAACAGCGTTTTTTTCGTTCACGGTTTTACCCGAGTGGTGAGCAAAATCCCTTTGCCACGCAGGGTCTTCCATATCGACCCAAGTTATCACAAAATCTATTTTCATAATGGTTGCTATTTGTTAAAAAACTTCAATGGCTAAATCGTATCCTAACAATCCTAAACCGGCGATAACACCTTTGCAATTCGGGGCTATCAGCGATTTGTGACGAAATTCTTCTCGTGCAAAAACATTGGAAATATGCACTTCTATTACCGAAGTTTTAATGGATTTCACAGCATCGGCAATGGATACGGACGTGTGTGTATAACCCGCCGCATTGAGAATGATGCCGTCAAAATCAAATCCGATTTCGTGCAATTTGTTGATGATCTCTCCTTCGATATTGCTTTGAAAATAAGTCAACTCAATATTCGGAAATTTCATTTGAAGTCGCTCGAAATAACTCTCAAATGTTTGATTACCGTAGATTTCGGGCTCTCGTGTCCCTAATAAATTCAGGTTGGGTCCGTTGATGATGGCGATTTTTTTCATAATTGATTAAACGTTTTTTGTTTTTTGATGTAGTATTTCCAAACGATTGAAAAATCAGTTTTTCCGATATGATGTTTACAGATGATTTGCTGCTGTTTTCGTTTTTTTCGAATGTGTAGAAAGTTTTTTACAAAATAAAATTGGGCTTTCCAAACGGCAAAGAAATCTCCAAAACTTCCACCCAACAGGAATTTCAACGCAGCCACCTCATCTAAAAAACAACGCATAAAAAACACAAAAAACAAGTCTCTTGAATACAAATTTTTGTAAAGCAAACTCAAATTATTTCTGAAATTCAGATAGGTTTTCCGAGACGAATTTTTGGGCAATGTTCCTCCGCCAATGTGGAATACTGTGGAATTCGGGCAATACATAATTTTGTATCCGGCATTTTTCACTCGCCAACAAAAATCAATTTCTTCCATGTGTGCGAAAAAATCTTCGTCAAGTCCTCCAAATTCGTTGTAAACAGAGGCTTTTACAAACATGGCGGCTCCTGTTGCCCAAAAAATTTCACATACATCATCGTATTGTTTTCGGTCGGTTTCTATGGTTTCAAAGATTCGTCCTCGACAAAACGGATAGCCGAACCTGTCGATGAAACCGCCCGCAGCACCTGCGTATTCGAATTTTTCTCGCTCGTAGTATGAACGGATTTTAGGCTGACAAACGGCGATAGTTTGATCGCTTTCCATCACATCAATTACAGGTTGAATCCAATTTTCCGTAACTTCAATATCGGAATTTAACAACACCAAATAATCCGCCTCAACATGTTTCAATGCATCGTTGTAACCTTTTGAAAATCCGCCGTTTTCGGCATTTTGTATCAGTCGAATTTGAGGGAAATTTTGTTTCAAAAAATCTACGGAATCGTCAGTTGATGCATTGTCGGCAACGATGACTTCCGCCACATGTTCCGAATATTCGATAACGTTTTGCAGAAATTTTTCGAGGAATTTTTTTCCATTCCAATTTAATATGACGACAGCGATTTTCATTCTGTGGGGCGTTTATGTTTCCAGCGTCGATGCGACCAAAGCCAATATGGCGGTTTTTCGTTGATGGTTTGTTCCAAGATATTCGCACTATGTTGTGTGATTTCGCCGTATTCGGTTTGATTGGGATGCTCGGCAATCAACGTTAAATCAAACTCGTAAAAACCGCGTTTTACTTTTTTTACGTTGTAGTAAAACACTGGAAAATCGTATTTTTTTGCAAAATATTCCGGACCGAAAATAAATCCGGTATCTTGATTTAAGAATGTCGTCCAATAACATTTTTTCGGATTATGTGCTTGATCGAAAAGCATCATATAGGCAGTCGGAAACTCTTGCTGTTTGTAGGTTTCAAAGGTTTCTCGAACATTGGATGCGAATACAACTTCGGTTCCATAACGCTGTCTGTAACGATTCAAAGTTTTGTCGAACCATCGATCCGACAACGGTTTCCCGACACCAACGCCATGATGTTTGAATTGCATACCAAGCGAAAGAACCATGTACTCCCAGTTGTTGTAATGTGCCGAAACTAAAATCACGGATTTTTTTTGATTGAAATATGGCATCAGAATTTCAGGATTTTTACAAGCATAACGCTGTAAAACTTGCTTTTTCGACAACGATAAATTTTTGATTCCTTCCAGAATAAGATCGGCAAAATGATCGTAAAATTGATTGGTTATGGTCTTGATTTCGCTTTCGCTGTGCGTAGGGAACGAATTCCTCAGATTTTTCACAACGACTTCTTTACGATACTTCAAAATCCGGTTCAAAACAAACGACAAACCGTTGGAAAGACCGTATATCAAAGGAAACGGAAGTTTTGAGAGAGGTAAGATAAATATGTAAAAAACGATTCGCATTCCGCAAAGGTACAAAAAAAAGTTGAAAGTTAAAAGTTGAAAGCCGAAAATTTGCAAAAATTATTCTAAATGCCAAACAAATTCTTTGCTCAATTTGCCGGAAAACCGTTTAAGAACGACGTAATAAAGTGTTGCAGCACATATCGCACCGGTGCCGTAAATAAGTTCATGCTCAAAAACCAACGACAGTCCGAACAAGGCGATAATACACACTAAGAAAGGCATGACGTATGCCCAAAAAACGGCTTTCAATCCCAATTGTTCTTGCATCACAATGTTCACGGATTCTCCAATAGTGTATTTTTCGGGATTTTCAACCGGAACTTCGATGATTTTTTCTTTCCTTTCCGACATTGTGCACATGGATTTTGACTTGCACGAAGCACAAGCCGAAAGCGAAATAAATTCAACTTTCACAACATGTTTATCAATGTTTACGACGGTTCCGGCGTGTTTGATGTTTTTCATAACGATTCGCTAAATATAAATCACTTTTACATCTTTCAAAAATTTCGTTTCGAGTAGTCCAATCAAGCGTTTGACAACGGTTCTACGAAGTTCGAATTGTGTGGGGAGGGTAGGGTCGAGGTGAGAACGATTCAATCGCGTTCCCACCAAAATCGTGATTTCATCTGATTCTAAAAGCATTTTGATAATTCGATCAGGCGGGGTTTGCGTCATGACGTAGGTTGGTTTGTACCGGTCTAAAATCTCTGCAACGGCATTCAGTGTGATAACACCTTCCGTAACCAAATCGACGCCGTCCATTCGTGAGGTTGGCGGAAATCCTGGAAAATGTGTAGGTTCATCAATAACAGGTTCGAGCCATTCTCGTGATAATAAATCGGCAGTAGTTGCACCACTTACAATTTTTTTTCCATCGAATTTTTTTACTAATTCAGCAACATGACTATCTTGTTTTCTTTCGATGGGAGGACCCGTGAAAAGCATGATTTTTCGCGGTGTTCGGAGATAGATACAGGCACAACTGATGTCGTCTCCGGCTTTGTAATTATCGTTGAGATGTGAAAAATTTACAATTTTTTTTGCCAAATTTTGTGCAGAAATTTTTGAATCGTTATGCAATAAATCTAAAATAAATTTATTCAGATTTTCATGTCCGAAACCCGTCGGATATTTTGGAGTCCCTAATCCGGATTGCGTTACACCATCACTGAACATTAGGATTCGGTCGTCTTTTTGCTGTGTAAATTCGCACATGGCGAGTTCATCACGACGAATGTTTTGCCCGTTTGTTACAACATTTTTCCAATTTAAATCCAAAATTTTTCCATCGCGAACCACAATGGTTTGCGGATTTCCATACTCCAAAATACGAGTGTTTCCGCCAATTTGAATGTCGACAATCGAAAAAGTAGCATAGCTCATTTTTCGTTCGCTACAAACGGGGAGCGTACACAAAATAACTTCCGCAATACGATTAAATTCCTTTTTATCCTTAGTGAAATTCATCGCCATCTTTGCGGTCAACGTGGCTAAAACATTGGCTTTTACACCATGTCCCATACCATCGGTGAGAACGGAAATCACGCGTTGTTCGCCTTTCAATTTTTCAGACAAAAACATATCTCCGCAGATGCGTTCTTTGTCGTGATTACGTTGATTGACGCCGACTTCGATATAGTATTGTTCCGACACGATGTTAGCCTTCTTGTTTTAACATTTTGATAATTTGATTCAAATCTTTTTCGGTATTGGACGCACCTTCTCCTAGAACAAAGCCGATTTCCTGAACCATCGTCAAATTTTTATCGATAGTTTTTTGGATGCTTAAAACCAATTCGTCGGTATCCAATTTTTGTGTAGACATTTGTCGAAAAATACCTCCAACCAATTTGTTTTCTATGATATTGAACACCGATAAAATCAACGGTATGTTGTTAATTCTCACTTCTTTTCGATCTATGTTTTCGTGATGACGCAACACATAATCGAACAAATTGCTAATTGATTTATCCAACATCGTGTCCAAGTTTGCACCTTTCAATCCGGGGATTACTTCTGCGATTGCAGCAACTTCCTCACCGATTGTTGTGATCAAAGAATCGTTGGCAATCAAAATTTTCATTTCGCTATCCACAATAGCAACGCCCGAACTGATTTGATTGATGAGCGTGTGGAGTGCTTGATTGGCTTGAAAAGTACGATAATCTGCTTCGTCAATTTGGCTTTGACTGTCGGTTAAAACCAAATTTTTTTGATCCGCTTTTTTTAGAAAAAGTTGATATTTTTGATCGTCGAATGTTGGAACGGCTTTTGCAGAGAATGCAGCCTGTGTATCCAAATCTTTCCATTCGTCCATTTCTTCTTGCCATTCGTCTTCATCGAAATTTTCCAAACGTTTTTTAGCATAATCCACCACATTTGCTGAACGCACAAATTTGTTGGTATGATCGTGCATGGTGCCGGGTCCCATCACACACCCTTCACAGAAAAACAAATTCAAATGCGAATGTAAAATTTCATTTTGCATATCGAACGAACCAATGGCTTTCATCACATTTTGCATACCGTTGGTGTTTCGAATGTTGCCATCTAAAAGGCTTTCGCTGATTCCTCCGGCTTCTAAAATTCCTCTGCTGATTGGATAAAGCAATCCTTTTTTGCCTTCCAATCCATCGAAATCAGAAAATTCCACTTGACGTTCTTGGATATTTTTTTCATCGAATAATTTTCGGATTTCCGGAAACAGCAACACGGTGTCGTACTTGGTTTTCAGCTCATCTCTAACCAGGTCTTGTTTGTGTGCTAAACATGGCGTAAGATATACCAAAGCGACATCTGTTTTTTTGAATTGTTCGCGAATGATTTTTGCTGCGAGCAAATCCGGTGCTAAAATCGGAGCTAAATTTCCAATCAAATGCGGATAGTAACGTTCCACCAAATTCACGACTACAGGGCAATTTGCCGAAAGATAATACTTTCCCTTAAATTCTTTATCAAACAATTTTTTGTATTGTGCTGCCACCAAATCTACCGCCAACGCAGTCGAAAATACTTTTTTGAATCCTACGGCTTTCAACATAGAAACGAATTTTCGATAGTCGGAAATATCTGTAAATTCCGCAGAAATATCCGTATCACAAACGATAAAAACCGGACGATCTTCATCTAAAAGTCGTTTCACTTTTACAATGGAATCTTGATATGAAATTGCTTCCACAGGACAATCTGTAAAGCAAGCCCCACAAGCGATACAACGCTCTTCAATAATGTTTAATTCATCATTTTTTTTGTCGTAATCAATGGCATTTACCGGACACGAACGCATACAGATGTAGCAGCGAGTACAGGTGGCGTGGTTTATGGATAATAGTGGCATGGTTATTCAAGTAGCATGGTTTTTTTATCGAAAAATCTTAAACAAATCGTTGCTAAACGCAAAAAACATCAAGGCAAACAGAATAATCATACCGATTTGTTGCGTTACCATCAAAAATTTGTCGCTCGGTTTCTTGCGAGTGATGATTTCCCAAAGGGTAAACACGATATGTCCGCCGTCTAATGCGGGAATTGGCAAGAAATTCATAAACGCTAAAATCAACGAAAGGATTCCGGTAACATACCAAAATCTCGACCAATCCCATTTTGCACCGTAAATTCGAGCCATTCCGATGGGTCCTTGAATGGTTTCGGTGGCTTTTTCTTTTCCGGAAATTACCTTGCCAAGCCCTTTGGCATTGGCTTTCAGCAAATCCATACCATCTCTGTAACCATAAGCCAACGCAGAACTCAATGTATACTGTGTCAATTCAAACGGAATGCCGACAAAAACACCCAATCTGCCTGTGGAATCAAGGGTTGTATGTAATTCGAAAGTTTCGTAAATGGCATAAGGAATACTATGTGTTTTACGTTCTACCAAAATCTGAACATCTTGATTTTTATAGGCATTCAGAATGTTTTGTAATTCTCCGAACGAAAAAACAGAATCATCATTGATTTGCAAAATTCGGTCGTCAGCGAGCATTCCCATTTGTTCGGCAAGTCCGCCTTCCTGCAAATCGTTTACAATCACAGGAAAATTTTGAGCACTAAAAAACTGTACATTTTGTTCCGCCACACGCCGATATGTATCTTTCGGAATGGTAATTTTCAATGTGTCATCTCCTCTCAATACGTTGATTTCAGAGCCAAACAAGACATTCATACCTTGTGCATCTTGAAAACGTACGATTCTTTTTCCGTCAATATTCAAAATTTGATCGCCGTGTTGAAAGCCGATTTCTTGTGCCAATGGCGAAGGAGTGATACCGCCAAATTCCGAAACGGTTTCATTGCTCAAATAGCCTTTTGACGAGCCAAGCAGGAGACACGACAGAATCAGAATACCGGTAATAAAATTCAAAAATATCCCGCCAAAAATCACAACCAAGCGTTGCCAAGCCGGTTTCGAGCGATATTCCCAAGGTTGTGGTTCGGACGCCAAATCTTTTTCGCCTTGTGTTTCATCAATCATTCCTGCGATTTGACAATAGCCTCCGAGCGGTAGCCAACCGATTCCGAATTCCGTATTACCACGCTTAAAGCTAAATAATTTATATCCCCAAGCATCGAAAAACAAATAGAATTTATTCACCCGAATGCCAAACATTCGTGCCGCTAAATAATGCCCCATTTCGTGGATAAACACTAAAAGTGATAATCCCAAAAGGAGTTGCAAAGTCATGATTAATCCCGACATAATTTTTTATTTTTTCGACATTACCAAATACCGTGTATTTGTCATGGACGGCGTTTTATTCATTGATACCGAATAATTCTACTGTGAAAATAAGCGTTGCTCCCGGAGGAATTCGTTCACCTGCACCACGATCGCCGTAAGCCAAATCCGATGGAATATAGAAAATAAATTTCGATCCAACCGGCATCAACTGCACGCCTTCCGTCCAACCTGCAATCACTTGATTCAAGCCAAAAGAAATATCTTGACCACGAGCAACCGACGAATCAAACACAGTTCCATCTAAAAGTGTACCTTCGTAATGAACTCTCACTCTGTCGGTTGGAGACGTTGGTTTTGGACCTTCGCCCATAGTTACAACTTTGTACTGCAAGCCCGATGGCGTAACCTGTACATCTTGATCTTGTTTGTTTTTTTCCAAAAATTCTCTACCTTCGGCTTTGTTTTTTTCAGTTTCTGCGTTGGCTTGGTTTTGTTGAGCAGCCTGCATATTCATCGACCATTCTTGCAACGTTTGTTGCATGTCTTGATCGGTAAATCCCGGATCTTGTTTTTCAAGTCCTGTTTTGATGCCGTTGTAAAGGGCTTCCGCATCAAAGTTAAACGGGTGTTGCGACAAATTTCTGCCAATGTCGTACCCGATCATGTTGCTGATTTTTTGTTCGTAAGTCATAGTGTTTTGTGAAATTAGATTTGTTGAAATTAGCAGTGTTACTGCGACAATTAAAATTTTTTTCATGGTGATATTTTTTTTAGCGTAGGGGAGGGGTTGCCCCCGTCCTTACATGTTATTATTTGTGATATTTCAATAATCCGTCGAGCGGAGTTTGTTCGATTTTTGAAATCGTGAGACCATATTTTTCTGCGGATTTACGCAGTTCGTCGGCAAAAATAAAACTTACCGAACCTACAAAACACAACGGATATTGTGCATGATTTTCGTAACGCAAAACTTGTTTTTTAAAGAAAATATCAAACGCCGAACTCACTAATTCTTTCACAAATGAATCCGATTTATTTTCATTCAAAAACTCTACAAGCGAGGCGAGAAAGCGATTTGGGAAAGGTTGACGATAAACTTTATCCAACACTTCGGCTAATTCCGCAGGATATTTTTGTGCGAGTAATTTTTGCAAATGTTCGGGAAATTCTCCGCTGAAATATGCTGATAGCAACTGTTTGCCCAAGTATGCACCACTTCCTTCATCGCCCAAAATATAGCCTAACGACGGCAAACGTTCGGTAATTTGTTTTCCATCATACAAGCACGAACTTGCACCTGTTCCTAAAATACAGACTAATCCGCTTTCCGCACCACACAAGGATCTTGCAGCACCAAGCAAATCGTTTTCAACGTCCACATCGGCATGAACAAAAAAGAAATCCAATGCAAATTGCAACACTTGTTTTTTATGAGGCAATGCACAACCCGACCCGTAAAAAAATACTTGTTCCACTTTTTTATTGTCTAAAAACGGATATAAATCTTTTCGCAAAACGTTCAAAACGCCGTCCTCATCTAAGAAATACGGATTCAAACCAATCGTTTGAACCGTTTTAATTTCGCCCGATCCATTAATCAAACACCAATCGGTTTTGGTCGAGCCACTGTCTGCAATTATTTTCATGTTTTTTATTAGATATTGTGCAAAGATACGAAATTTTTTCTAACTACATTTGCAATTTCCGAAATTGCAATACGGTCTTGTTGCATACTGTCTCGATAACGAATCGTAACCGTGTTATCTTCCAAAGTCTGCGTGTCTACGGTGATACAGAACGGTGTGCCAATTGCATCTTGACGCCGATAACGCCGTCCGATTGCATCTTTTTCATCATATTGACACATGAAATCTTGTTTCAATGTATCCATGATTTCTCTTGCTTTTTCAGGCATTCCGTCTTTTTTTACCAATGGTAAAATCGCAATTTTATACGGTGCTAAAATCGGTGGAAGTTTCATGACGACACGTGTTGAACCATCGTCTAAAACTTCCTCGTTGTAGGCATAACTCAACATTGCCAAGCATGTTCTATCCAATCCGATCGACGTTTCAACCACGTAAGGAATGTAACTTTCGTTTAATTCAGGATCGAAATACTGCATTTTTTTGCCCGAAAATTCTTGATGTTGTTTCAAGTCAAAATCCGTGCGAGAGTGAATGCCTTCCAATTCTTTGAAACCAAACAAAAATTCGAACTGAATATCTGTTGCAGCATTGGCGTAATGCGACAATTTTTCGTGATCGTGAAAACGGAATTTTTCCGCAGGAATTCCCAACGATTGGTGCCATTCCATACGAACTTTTTTCCAGTATTCGAACCATTCGATTTCCGTTCCGGGACGAACAAAAAACTGCATTTCCATTTGTTCAAATTCACGCATTCTGAACACGAACTGACGGGCTACAATCTCGTTTCTAAAAGCCTTTCCGGTTTGTGCAATGCCAAACGGAACTTTCATTCTCGATGTTTTTTGTACATTCAAAAAATTCACAAAAATACCTTGTGCCGTTTCCGGACGCAAATAAATGGTGTTTGCCTCCTCAGAAAGCGAACCGATTTGCGTAGAAAACATCAAATTAAACTGACGAATGTCCGTCCAGTTGCGACTTCCCGAAATTGGACAAGCAATTTCCAATTCTTCGATTAATGCTTTTACATCTGCAAGATTATTCTCTAATCCGGCATTCATACGATGCAACGTGTCGGTAATTTTTCTCTGATATTCCAACACTCTCGGATTGGTTGTAACGAACTGTTCTCTATCAAAACTATCGCCGAAACGCTTTTCTGCTTTTTCAATTTCTTTGTTGATTTTATCCTCGATTTTCGCACAATAATCTTCAATCAACACATCGGCACGATAGCGTTTTTTGCTGTCTTTGTTATCAATCATCGGATCGTTGAACGCATCAACATGTCCGGAAGCCTTCCAAATTGTGGGGTGCATGAAAATCGCAGAATCTATTCCCACGATATTTTCGTGCATTTGCACCATAGATTTCCACCAGTATTGACGGATATTATTTTTGAGTTCGACACCGTATTGACCATAGTCGTAGACAGCGGCTAACCCGTCGTAAATCTCGCTTGACGGAAAAATAAAACCATACTCTTTTGCATGAGCGATAAGTTTTTTGAATTGTTCTTCGTGATTTGCCATTTTGAATTACTTTATCCTGCAAAGATACGATTTTTTTTCGAGACAGCCAAATTTTTGCTCATTGCTTTTTCAAATTTACTATTTATCGGGCGAGGCATGCCCCGCCATGCTACTCTCGCCGGCGGATCTGATTACGGTGCGACCCTTACGATTTTATTATCGCGAAGTACAACTATTTTCTTACCATTTGCTCTTTTATCTGCGAGCAGTTTTTTGTAGGTGAGGTCAAGTCCTTCAAGGATTTTGCTCACTCTTACGCTACTTTCTTTTTCCGTGGTTGTCATATTGCTGTTTTAATAAATTAAACTTAGTATCGGTCAAGATTGATAACTCTTGATTATTTATTTTCTGTGCGATAAGTTCGTGCTTTCCCTCCGAATTGTCGAAGATCAAAACTTCATCTGCCACCGGCAAATAAATCTCAAACAAGTTCCGTATCCCGCTCAGATAGCGACGTTCGATGGTTTCGGCATCTATGTTATGTCCGCCCTCTGCCACTCTGATTTGCACTCTTTCCTTTGCCAATTCAACCGTTCGCAACCAAAAGAACAGCAAGGTAACATTATAGCCTGCGGCTTGTGCTCGCAAAATGGTATTTCTGTAACTTCTTGTTGCTAATGTCGTTTCAAACGCAAAGTTACAATTCTCATTCAGCAGATTTTCAATTCTGCCAAGCATGACCCTACCCGCCTCTATTGCCACGTTCTCGGGCTGAAACGGCGACAACCCTCGTGCTATTTCGTCGGCATTCACAAACTCGCGACAATCCAATATCTCCGGCAAAATCGTAAACGATGCCGTTGTTTTTCCTGCGCCGTTGCAGCCTGCTATGATGTATAGGTTTTTTGACATGTGTTAATCAAGATGCAAAGATACGGAAATTTTTTGGAATATGCAAGTCATTTTTGACGCTGCATCCGTCACGTCGAGCGGCGCCACGCAGTGGCGAAGTCGAGACATCTCCCGGCTATTGACCGTTCCCGAATTTGTAGGGGCGACGCATGCGTCGCCCCTACGGCGATTGTCGCGAATGTCCGTAGGGGCACAAAATTTTGTGCCCCTACAATTCACCATTCAACCTAATTATCCCTCACACACCGCAGGGCGAACCCGTGATCCTTATTGACGTAGTACTGCGGGCTGACATACGACGCATGGTAGTACTGGCGGAACGCATCCGTGGCACTGTACTCTGAGGACGACCAGTAGTTCGAAGTCGCAGTCGACAGATCGTTCGCGTACGCAGCAAAGCGGGAGCCACCCCAAGTTCCTGCGTCGGTGCCGGTGTACTTCTGATCAGTCCCCGTCCCCGTGAAACCATTCTCACCGGAATCTACATTGCGATTTTCGCCATCGCCTCCTAAAAGAATATCCAAATCGATAAAATCCTGTCGAGTAGGCACCCGCCAAGGCGAAGGACAAAGTATATTGGCATGTTTCATCACAGCACACCACGAGAAGTAATGAACTCCGGAACCATTGGTGGAAGCACGACAATCCACATTGAAATTCGGGTCAGCACCGCCATTGTAAAAGTCGCCTCTTGGCGTGCATTGGGGTGAAGTTACCGGTCCCGACCAAATTTGCTGCGCCTTGCCGTTGGCAGCAGGAATAATCCATTCCTGAGCAGTTGCAAAACTTGCCGAGGTGATGGAGACACGGTTTCTTTCCGCTGTACAAAAGTCGCAGCCCGTTGGCGACGGTGTAGCATTGAGTGTTATGCTACCATGCAGCAACTCCACACCACAGGTATTACTCACAGTGTAATGGTGCGTGCCGATATCTGTCGGTGCACCTTTAATAGAAACAGGCCACGCGTATTCTCGGTCGCCGAGCGGAGTCGAGGCGTCGCCGGAAACTGTAATGCCGGGAGGCGTGCCAATCGACGCAAAACGTGTACCATCCGTCCACCAATTGATGATTAGAGTTCGTCCAATCACTGACGGAAATTCGATAGGGTCTATCTGTTCGCCTGGGCAAAGAGTTTGATGCAAGGGGGCTGATGGGCACCACTGAGGAATAGGACAATGAGCAAAACTTTTGGTTCCAAAAGTTGCGAAAACTAAGATTAGGGTGATTTTTTTCATGCTTGTTTATGATTTATGGTTTATGATTTAGGGCAATAAAAAAAAGCGGACCTACTATCCGCCACTAAGGTTTACCACAACCCGCATACAGAAACAAATAAGCCCGCATCTTGCGAACGTTTAGTTATTATTCTGTATGCCTAAAAGTGGTAATTTTAGTGGCAAGAATAGCAAACGCTATATTTTACTGATACTTCCGTTTATTTCATGGTTTGGTTTTTTGGTTAAAATGTTTTGCAAAGATACAAATTTTTTTTTACAATACAACTATTTTTCTCACAAAAATTTGGTCAATTCAAAAAAATGTTGTATCTTTGCGGACTATTTAAATAATGAAAAAAGATTAAACCGTTAAAAATTATGTATTTAACAACAGAAGTAAAGAAGAACATTCTCTCTAAACACGGAAAATCCACAGTGGATACCGGGTTATCGGAAGGACAAATTGCGTTATTTACGCACAGAATCCAACATTTGTCCGAGCACATGAAACAAAACAAAAAAGACATGAGAACCAAACGCTCGTTGGTGGGTTTGGTTGGACAACGTCGCAAATTGCTTGATTACCTCAAAGAACGCGATATCACCAGATATCGTGCGATTTTGAAAGAGCTTAACTTGCGTAAATAATCATGTTAGTTCATCAAAAAACATTCTTACTTCCCGATGGTCGCGAAGTAATGATCGAAACCGGAAAATTGGCGAAACAAGCCGACGGTTCAGTAGTTGTAAGAGTTGGTAACACGATGTTGTTGGCAACCGTAGTCAGTAAAAAAGAGGCAGGCGAAAATGTAGATTTCATGCCACTTACAGTAGATTATCAAGAAAAATATGCATCGGCAGGACGTTTCCCCGGCGGTTTTTTCAAACGGGAAGCTCGTCCTTCGGAATACGAAATTTTGATTTCGAGATTAATTGACAGAGCACTCCGTCCGTTGTTTCCAAGCGATTATCACGCAGAAACGCAAGTGTTAGTGTATTTGATTTCAGGCGACAGAAATGTGTTGCCCGACGCTTATGCAGCATTGGCGGCATCGTCAGCATTGGCAGTGTCGGATATTCCGTTCAACGGGCCAATCTCGGAATGTCGTGTAGCACGCATCAATGGCGAGTTTGTGGTTAATCCAACGGTTGAACAAATGGAAAACGCCGACCTGGATTTGATTGTTGCCGCTTCCGAAAAAGACATCAACATGGTGGAAGGCTCCATGAAAGAAGTGTCGGAAGACGTCATGGTTGAGGCTCTCAAAGTGGCTCACGAAACGATCAAAGTACAATGTCGTGCACAACGCGAATTGGCGGAAATGGTTGGCAAAACACAAAAACGCGAATATTGTCATGAAACTCACGACTCGGATTTGAAGAAAAAAGTATGGGATTTTTGTTATCAAAAATACTACGATGCTGCCAACGAACGTATCGCCAATAAAGCGATTCGCGGAGAAAAAGTTAAAGAAATTCAAGAACAATTTTTAGCTACCATTTCGGAAGAAGAAGCGGCAGAAAAGAAATTTATGTTGAACATTTATTTCCACGATTGTCACAAAGAAGCGGTTCGAAATATGGTTTTGGACACCAAGTTTCGCTTAGACGGACGCCAAACAGACGAGATTCGTCCGATTTGGTCGGAAGTGGATTATCTGCCATCGGCTCACGGTTCGGCAGTGTTCACGCGTGGCGAAACGCAGTCGTTAACGACCGTAACGTTGGGTACCAAATTAGACGAGCAAACGATTGATGGTGCGATTATCGAAGGCAAAAACAGATTCTTGTTACACTATAATTTTCCGCCGTTCTCAACAGGCGAAGCAAAACCTAATCGCGGAACCGGTCGAAGAGAAGTCGGACACGGAAACTTGGCAATGCGTGCCTTGAAACCGATGTTGCCGTTGGGCGAAAATGATGATTTTCCATACACGATTCGCATCGTTTCCGATATTTTGGAATCCAACGGATCGTCCTCAATGGCAACGGTTTGTGCAGGTTCGCTTGCATTGATGGATGCCGGTGTGAAAATCAAACGTCCGGTTACAGGTATTGCCATGGGCTTGATTTCTGACGAAAAAAATCCAAACAGATTCGCTGTATTATCAGATATTTTGGGAGATGAAGACCATTTGGGAGATATGGATTTCAAAGTGTGTGGAACACGCAACGGAATCACCGCTTGTCAAATGGATATCAAAGTGGACGGACTCTCGTACGACGTGTTGGCACAAGCCCTCATGCAAGCGAACGCAGGACGTATGCACATTATGAACGAAATCGAAAAAACGATTGCCGAACCAAGAGAAGATTATCGTCCGTTTGTTCCGAGAATTGTTCAAATTACGATTCCGAAAGAATTTATCGGAGCCGTGATTGGTACGGGTGGCAAAGTGATTCAAGAACTCCAACGCGAAACAGGTACGGAGATTGCCATCGAAGAAGTTGGCGAATTCGGTATCATTGATATCGCTTCTCCGGATAAAGATTCGATTGAAGCTGCAATCGCTAAAATCAAGGCTATTATTGAAGTTCCGGAAGTCGGATCGGTATATCAAGGTATTGTAAAAACCCTTCAACCGTTTGGTGCTTTCGTTGAAATTTTACCCGGAAAAGATGCGTTGTTGCACATTTCCGAAATTGCTTGGAAACGCATCGAAACTATGGAAGAAACCGGTATCAAAGAAGGCGATTCTATCGAAGTGAAATTGTTAGATATCGACAAAAGAACCGGAAAACTAAAACTTTCTCACCGAGTTTTGTTGCCGAAACCTGAGGGTTATGTCGAGCCGGAACGCAGAGAACGTCCGCCTCGCAGAGATGGCAACCGTCGTCCGCCGAGAAGAGATTTCAATCCGGGTCGTCCGCAAAGAAGAACCGAGGAATAATGAAAAAAAAACGAAACGCAAGCCGTTTCGTTTTTTTTTATTTGGTCAATTCAAAAAAAAATTGTACCTTTGCGAAAACCAAAATCACTAATGACATGAAACGAATTTTAATTTTAATCGGAACCACAATTATTGGTTCGTCAGCATTTGCACAACACCTGGCATTCCCCTCTGCCGAGGGTTTTGGAAAGTACACTTGGGGCGGACGAGGCGGAAACGTCTTGACGGTAACCAAACTCACCGACGATGGCAGCGAAGGCACGTTGCGTTGGGCAGTAGATCAGTCCGGAGCAAGAACCATTGTATTTGATATTTCGGGAACGATCATGCTCGAAAGTCCGTTGAGAATTCAAAACGACAGCATCACTATTGCCGGACAATCGGCACCGGGAGACGGCATTTGCATTGGTGGTAACACGGTGATCAACGAAGCCAATCAAGTGATTATTCGGTATATGAGATTTCGCCCCGGCGATAAATCCGGAGAAGTAGATGCTATCGAAGGTAAAGGTCAACGCGATATCATCATCGACCATTGTTCGATGAGTTGGAGTACGGACGAGGTAAGTTCGTGGTATAATAATGAAAATTATACCATGCAATGGTGTCTGCTTGCAGAACCGTTGAACCGATCCGTGCATGAAAGAGGAAATCACGGATATGGCGGAATGTGGGGCGGTTTTGGAGCAACATTTCATCACAATTTGATTGCACACAGCAATAATCGAAATGCACGTTTGAATGGTGCAAGATTGTTGTATTTTAATCAAGAATCGGAACTTGGAGATTATGTGAATAACGTGGTTTACAACTGGGGAAATGCCGACAATTTTTACGGTGGCGAAATGGGGCGTTACAACATTCGAAACAACTATTACAGACCGGGTCCGGCAAGCACAAATCCTGAACTTCAAAACAGAATTTTTCAAGCGTGGGCAGGAATTGATAATAATGCCGGAGGACAAGGCATTTTCTTGGATTTCGGACGATTTTATATGAGTGGCAATGTGATGGAAGGTAATGCCGAACTTTCTGCCGATAATTGGAGTGGAAACGGTATGTCATTTAGAATCGGTCGCGGACAAACATCTACTCGTGGTCATAAAGATTCTGTGAGAGAATTAACACCGTTTAAGGTGATTGAAATCCGGATGGAAACCGCCGAACAAGCCTACGAATCCGTGTTAACGAAAGTCGGTGCAAGCAAATTTCGCGATGCGGTTGATACCAGAATTATCAACGATGTTCGAAATCGAACATTTCAATTTAATGGTTCAAAAGGTAGTGAAAACGGACTTATCGACAGTCAAAATGATGTCGGTGGATGGCCTGATTTGAAAAGCCTTCCTGCCCCCGTATCTACCGCCAAAGACGGAATTCCGGATATGTGGAAACGAGATAAGGGATTGCAGATTAATCAAAATGTTGCAAACGATTACAGCCTTTCGCAAGTTTATACTAATCTCGAAATGTATCTAAATTCGCTTGTTGGCGAATAATAAGAGCCTTATTGAACCGGAATTGACCAATTCCTAAAAATTAATATGTCATTTTGTCATAAATTTCCTTTTGGCACGGATTTTGCTATACATTAAATAGAAACAAATTCGAAAATTTAAGAAAGGAGAAAATATTATGGCAAAAATTATTGGAATTGACCTCGGAACCTCGAACTCCTGCGTAGCAGTGATGGAAGGCAACGAATCTGTTGTAATCACAAACAACGAAGGTCGCAGAACTACACCTTCAGTGGTGGCGTTTGTCGATGGTGGCGAACGTAAAATGGGTGATCCTGCCAAACGTCAGGCAATCACTAATCCTACCAAAACCGTTTTTTCAATCAAGCGTTTTATGGGTGAAACTATGGAACAGGTGAAAAACGAAATCCCGCGTGTACCGTACAAAATAGAAGCCGGAAAAAACAATATGGCAACTATCAGTATTGATGGAAAAACGTATACACCGCAAGAAATTTCGGCGATGATCCTTCAAAAAATGAAGAAAACCGCTGAGGATTATCTCGGACAAACCGTGTCGGGTGCGGTAATTACCGTTCCTGCATATTTCAACGATTCGCAACGTCAAGCGACCAAAGAAGCCGGAGAAATCGCCGGTCTGAAAGTTCATCGTATCATCAACGAGCCGACTGCCGCAGCATTGGCGTATGGTATCGACAAGCAGCACAAAGACAGTAAAATCGCTGTGTTCGACTTGGGTGGTGGCACGTTTGACATTTCGATTCTCGAATTGGGCGATGGCGTTTTTGAAGTGAAATCAACCAACGGCGACACACATTTGGGTGGCGATGATTTCGACCAAACCATCATCAATTGGCTTGCAGACGATTTCCTAAAAGATAAAGGTATTGATTTGCGGAAAGATCCGATGGCTCTGCAACGCTTGAAAGAGGCGGCAGAGAAAGCAAAAGTGGAATTATCAAGTTCGACATCTACGGAAATCAATTTGCCGTATATCATGCCGGTGGAAGGCATTCCGCAACATTTGGTGAAAACGTTGACACGTGCAGAGTTTGAAAAAATCAACGATAAATTAATTCAACGTTGTGTTGCACCTTGCGAAAAAGCCTTATCTGATGCGGGTTTGAAAGCATCACAAATTGATGAAGTCATTCTCGTTGGAGGTTCAACACGTATTCCGGCAATTCAAGCATTGGTGGAAAAAATCTTTGGAAAAGCACCTTCAAAAGGTGTGAATCCTGATGAAGTTGTAGCACTTGGTGCTGCCATTCAAGGTGCAGTGTTGACGGGCGAAGTGAAAGATGTGTTGCTCTTAGATGTAACGCCGCTTTCTCTCGGAATTGAGACTATGGGTGGTGTAATGACCAAACTTATCGAAGCGAACACGACTATTCCGACTAAAAAATCAGAAGTATTTTCGACTGCTGCAGATAATCAACCATCGGTTGAAATCCACGTGTTGCAAGGCGAACGCCCAATGGCAGACAACAATAAAACCATCGGACGTTTCCACTTAGATGGTATTCCGTCTGCCCCTCGCGGTATTCCGAAAATCGAAGTTACGTTCGATATTGATGCCAACGGAATCTTGAATGTTTCCGCACTGGATAAAGGAACCGGAAAATCGCAACAAATCCGTATTGAAGCCTCTTCCGGACTTTCCGATGAAGAAATCAAACGTATGAAAGCCGAAGCCGAAACCAATGCTGAAGCCGACAAAAAAGCAAAAGAAGAGGCAGATAAATTGAATGCTGCAAATGCACTGATTTTCCAAACGGAAAAACAACTCAAAGAGTATGGCGAAAAAATTTCGGAAGAAAAACGCACGCCGATTGAAGAGGCTTTGAAAGAACTGAAAGAAGCTGAAACGAGCAAAGATTTAACCAAAATCGAATCGGCTCTTGAAAAGCTGAATGCCGCATGGACAGCCGCTTCTGAGGAGCTCTATAAAGCAACACAGGAAGCACAAGGCGGTGCCTCGCCGGATCCATTTAACGGTGCAAATCCGTTCGCCGGAAATACCTCATCAACGGAGGGAGCACCACCAACAGAGGAACCTCCAATCGCAGATGCAGATTTCGAAGAAGTCAAGTAAGAAAAAAAGCACGGTAAACCGTGCTTTTTTTTGTTATTTTTTTTACATTTCGCCTTGCTATATTCAATTTTTTTTGTACCTTTGCAAAAGCAAGTTAAAAGAAAAAATTATGAATACCGTTTCCATACCTCAAAACACAGATTTTATTTTTCCGCTTTTATACGGAAAAATAGAGGGTTTGCCTATCGAAATGCAAAAGGAAGTTTCTCTTTTTGCCGAATTTTTGTTGAGCAAAACTTCGCATATAGTAACTCCAAAATTTGGCTCTTTGAAAGGAAAAATACATTTGTCTGCCGATTTTGACGCACCTTTGTCTGACTTTAAAGAATACATGTAATGAGAGTTTTGTTAGACACACACGCTTTTCTTTGGTTTCTTGGTGGAAATTCCGAACTATCAAGCCAAGCAAGGACTATTATCGAAAACCCCGAATACGAGAAATATATAAGTATTGCGAGTTTTTGGGAAGTCGCCATAAAAAGCAGTTTAGGAAAGTTGACGCTTGATGTTCCTTTTTCAGAATTGAAAACCGAAGTATTGAAAAACAATTTTCAAATTCTGCCCATTACTTTTCAAGACACATTGCACTTGACAAAACTTCCATTTCATCATCGCGACCCATTCGACCGCATTATTATTTCGCAAGCGAAAGAAAATAATTTAACGCTTATTTCGTGCGATGGCAACTTTGGGCAATACGAGATGAGTTTGTTGTGGTAACTTAAAAAAGTGGCGAGACAAACCCACCTCTTTCAATAATTGCTTGAAATTACTTGACACACCGTAGCACGTACCCGCTACCTTTGCTGCCCCAATTCTGTGGGTAGATGTAGCCACCTGTATTAAAACTCAAGAGGAACCCGAGAGCCGTACTACTCTCCGACTGCGACCAGTAGATTCCAAAGAAACCTTGATTGAGCAACGAGCCGTCCGAGTAGCAGCTACCTCCGTAGGCACCACCCCAAATAGTGAGATATGTGTTGAGTTGAACCTGCCAAGACGTATCCTTAACCGTTTCTTGATAACGATTCTGACCGTTAAAATCTAAAGCAATATCCAAATCTATAAAATCTTGTGAAGTAGGAACTCGCCAGCCATCAGGACAAATTTCTGCGACTTCTTTTACTGCACGCCAAGAAAATAAATCGCCTTTTTGACCCGGATTGGAACGACAATCAATGTTGAAACCACTTGTTGAGTTACCACCACTGAAAGTAGTTTTGCTACTGCAATCAACCGTCTGAACAGCATCCGACCACTCTTGCGTAATACTATTTCCGGAAATTTTCCAAGTGAAATCGGTGGCAAAAGAGGCTTTACCAAGAGATGTTTCCCAAGTGGTTTTACTTACGGTTACAACGCAAGTAGCAGTTTTTTCACCGTCTTGCGTGGTAACGATAATGGTTGCATTTCCGGCACTCACCGCAGTAACTAAACCATTTGAATCGACTGTTGCTACGACTGTATCACTACTACTCCATGTTACCGTTTTGTTGATTGCATTGTTGGGCAACACAGTAGCAATAAGCATAAGCGTGTCATCAACGTTAAAGATGGTAGCGATCTGGTTTAGCGTTACGCTTTCAACAGCGGTTGATTCGGTTTCTCGTTGGGGCTCTTTGTCACAAGAAATTGCAAATGCAAACGATAAAATCATCACAGAATAAAGAAGGTTTTTCATATGGCAATTTTAATGGTTTTTTTGCAAAGATACGAAAAAAAAATGAAATGCAAAGCATTTCATTTTTTTTTATTTACTATTTACCATTTACTATTTGGCGAAGCGTAAATTGTACATTTGTAAATCGTACATTGGAACCACTATTCACTAATCACTATTCACTCTTGGGTGACGCATGCCTCGCCCCTACTATTCACTAATCACTAATCACTATTCACTAATTTTCGCATGGTTATTAACAATTTGCAAAAGTTTTCAACATTTTAACACTTTTTAACAAATTTTTTATACGAAAATCAGGGGGTCGAGCGTTATATATATGTGAGGCGTGAACTGTGAACTGTGAACCGTGAATAGTGAATAATGAACCTAAAAATCAAATTATCATGAAAGAAAATGAAATCAAACAACTGTTCGAGCAATTTGAAGCTATTGCTTGTGAGTTCGAAGGTGTAGAATGCTGGAGTGCCAGAGATTTACAAAAACTCCTTGACTATGCCGAATGGCGAAATTTTTGCAAAATCATCGACAAAGCCAAAGACGCATGTCAAAATGCAACTGCTTGTTTATCAGATCACTTTGTTGAGGTCAACAACTTGATCGAGAGAGGTAAAGGTGCTCAGTATCAAACAGATGACATCATGTTAACACGCTATGCATGTTACCTAATTGCACAAAACGGGGACACTCGCAAGCCTCAGATAGCATTTGCACAGACTTATTTTGCAGTGCAAACACGTAAGGCTGAGGTAATTGAGCAAAGATTGCTGGAATTCGAGCGAGTACAAATTCGCCAAAAGTTGACCGAGTCTGAGAAGGTTTTGTCCGGAATTTTGTACGAAAGAGGAGTCGATGACAAAGGTTTTGCCATCATCAGAAGCAAGGGCGATCAAGCATTATTCAGTTTGAGTACGCGGAAACTTAAACACAAGATGGGTGTTCCGAAAAACCGCTCCCTCGCGGATTTCCTGCCCACCATAAGCATTAGAGCAAAGGAATTTGCAGCAAATATGACGAGTATCAATGTGCAAAGCAAAGACCTGACCGGACAGCCAAGCATCGAAACCGAACACATCGACAACAACCTCGCCGTAAGAGAAATCCTGCAAAAGCGTGGCATCACTCCGGAAAACCTGCCGCCTGCTGAGGATGTAAAGAAAGTTGAGCGTCGCCTGCAAAGCGAACGAAAAAAACTGAACGGCTTGCCGAATACGTGAACCGTATGGGTCGAAAATTTTCGACCCATACGCCCCTACTATTCACTATGGCACATCCCGCACACAACGCAGAGCGAACCCTCCGCTCTTAGCAAGGCTGTTATGAGGGCCGACGTAGGACGCAGTCAGGCTCAGACGGAAGCCATACGTAGCACTGCTCTCTGACGAGGACCAGTAGCGCGAAGTCGCATCCGTGAGATCGCCCTGACTTGCAGTAAAGCGGGAGCCACCCCAGGTTCCGCCGTTGTTGGTTGCGGGATTGCCCGAACCGGTGTCCCCGATATACCAAGCAACCTGAGCTTCTATCGTCTTATCATTACTTGGCACCGAGGCAGGGTCAGCATTGCCCGTACCGTCTGCCCAACGGTTATGTCCCGTGCCCCCCAAAGCCACATCTAAATTGACAAAATCCTGGCAGGTAGGTACACGCCAATCACCTGGACAGAGTTGGCCTTGATAACGAATCATGAAACAGAAATTGAAGTAATCCCCATCAAAACCATTAGTGGCATTGCGACAATCGGTTGTGATACCATTCATAGTGAATGTTGATCGAGAGTTACACGTGACAGTGCTCACAGACCCCGACCATCGCTGCGTAATCCCATTGCCGGAAATTGTGCGAGCATGTGTTTCTATATTGGGAGATCCGCCCCAACTAACAGCACCGATGTCAGGGACATAATTTTCCCCTGCACATAGCGACAAGTCGCCTGGTGTACCAGGACAAGCGGGAACAACAATATGCTTGCCGCTCGTGTTGCTTGTAGTTGCCGTGCTCCCACAACGGTCGGTAGCCACGGCGTAGTAGTAGATGCCGTCAGTGTTTACTGTATTTGCAGGCGGTGTAAAAGTGTTGGTTTGTGCACCGTTGACAGTGCCCATGCTTATGCCGCCTGTGGTGCTTGCTGAGGTGTTCGAATACCATTGTATGGTAATCGGTGGCATGCTGCCTGCGGGTTCGGCTGTAAGAGTGAGTGGTGCGAATGCCGTGCCTATGGTGGTATAGCGTTCGCCGGTTGGTGTGACCGTGCCAATGGTGGGCGGTTCAGCATTAAGGGTAATGCTACCATGTAGCAGCTCCACGCCGCAAGTATTGCTTACCGTGTAGTGGTGCGTGCCTGCAACCGTTGGTGCTCCTTTAATAGAAACAGGCCATGCGTATTCTCGGTCGCCGAGCGGATTTGAGGCATCGCCGGAAACCGTAATGCCGGGAGGAGGAGTGGGCCTAAAGTTGGTGCGTGTCTCGTTCGTCCACCAGGTGACGATCAAGGTTTTAGCTATTACCGATGGAAATTCAATAGTTTCTATCGTGTCGCCGGGACAAAGAGTTTGATGCAAGGGTGCTGATGGACACCACTGCGGGATTGGACAATGAGCAAAACTTTTGGTTGCAAAAGCTGCGATAAAGATTAAGATTAGGGTGATTTTTTTCATAAGTATTTTTTGATTTTAGGGCATAAAAAAAACGGACTTACAGATCCGTTATCGAGGTCGTGAGAACTACCCATGTACAAGAACAAGCAAGCCCGCACCGCAGGCGTTACATTCTCTTGTACACTCAGAAGTTTCTCACGTTTCGATAACAAGAATTTAGCAACCGCTATATTTTATGTTTTCGTTTATTTACATATTTTTTAATTAAAATTAGACTGCAAAGATACGAAAAAAAAATGAAATGCAAAACATTTCGTTTTTTTTTCTGTAGAGACGTGGCATGCGTCGCCCCTACGGATTCACACCGGCGGGCGAAATCCGATTTTCGAAAAGGCAAACCATTTTTTGCCAAGGTCTTTCAGCGATGCACCGATATGGTAAGTGTCGTTGTCAATCAACAAAAACCGGTCGTGTGAGCGGTCGAAAGTGTGAATTGTTATGGGAGGATATTGTGCGTTGTGCCGTTGCAAATCCGGTCTGAACCACGATTTTGACAAGATTAACACGATTATCAAGATTAAATTTGTCACAACTAAAATCTTGGTAATCTCGAAAATCTTGAGAAAATCTTGGTTCAGACAAATCGGAAACGAAAGCGTATGCATCAAAAACCTGCCCATCATAAAAGATACCCTCGACTGGTGGTAGGGCTGCTTTCACGAAAAACGCAATTTGTTTTTCGTTCTCAAGTGTGCGGTCCTCTAAGCGTTCAAAGCGTTGGTTTATGGCATATCCTTTGATGAGGTAGTCTTTCAGGACGCTGGTTGCCCATTGGCGGAACAAAATACCCTGCCGAGATTTCACGCGATATCCAACGGATATGATCATATCAAGGTTATAGTGCTCAACCTCATATATTTTACCGTCTGTGGCAGTATGTGCAAAATTTGCACATACTGAATTTTTGTCTAACTCCCTTTCTTTGAAAATGTTAAGAATGTGTTTTGTAATAACAGAGCGGTTTCTTTGAAAAAGCATGCCCATCTGTGCTTGCGTAAGCCAAACGGTTTCCTCCTCCATACGGACTTCCAATTTCATGGAGCGGTCAGGCTGATAAATGGCAATTTGATTTGTTTCCATAATTTTCGATTTTTCGTTAATAATTTTTCGAGATTTATATCCCGTTACCTATATAACGCTCGACCCCCCGATTTTCGTATAAAAAATTTCTTAAAAAGTGTTAAAATGTTGATAACTTCCGCAAATTGTTAATAAACCCACGAAAAAAAAACGAAACGCTATGCATTTCGTTTTTTTTTCGTATCTTTGCAAAATATTTGTAGGAAACTACTGTAATATGAATTTTGATGAGTACATAAGGCAAGTCGAGCCCGGTAAAAAAGAGAAGGGCGTTATTTGGCAAACAGCAATTGGTTTGCAGCAGGTTGATGGCTTAAAGCCGTCGGAATACCTTATTCAAACTGCCATACAGAATATCGAGGGCGACATCACGTTTGATGAAGTGAAACATCGCTTGGATACGTATTACCAAACCTCGCTCACCCGACAAACCGACACGGACGACCGCACTGAGGAGGCAGACAAGGTTTCGGCACGCATGGCAGAGATATTGTCGGAACGAACATTCTCGTTTTCGCCCACCGAATACCTGAATATTCACCGAAGGCTGTTTACCGGACTATACAAATTTGCAGGCACCATCCGCGACTACAACATCACCAAAGCCGAGTGGGCACTCGATGGCGAGACCGTGCTCTATGCCGGTGCCGACAACCTTCGTGCTACTTTGGAATACGATTTTGAGCAAGAGAAAAAGTTCGATTTCAAGGGATTAAGCCAACAGCAGGCGATCGAACATATCGCCCACTTCATTGCCTATTTGTGGCAAATCCATGTTTTTGGCGAGGGAAATACCCGCACCACAGCCGTATTTCTGATCAAATACTTGCGTAAATTAGGGTTCAAACACATAAACAACGATTTGTTTGCCCAACATTCGTGGTATTTCCGAAATGCCCTCGTGCGGGCTAATTATGCCGACGTATCGCGAAACATAACCAAGACCGAAACCTATCTCCTGCGGTTTCTCTCAAATCTTGTGTTTGGTGAAACGCATGCGCTTAAAAACAGAGAACTGCATATACATTTTGTAGCACCCGCCGGCAGCAAGTTGGGTGTAAATGACGAAAATGAGGGTGTAAATGGTCGTGATGAGGGAATAAATGGTGGTGTAAATGGTGGTGTAAATGGTGGTGTAAGCGAAACTCAGCAGAAGATTTTAGATTTAATCAAGGAAAATCAGCATATATCAGTCATGGATATTGCTCGAAATATAGAAATATCAAGACGTACCATAGAAAACAACATGAAACAATTAAAAGATAGAGGAATTATCGAACGCTTTGGCTCCGACAAAACCGGCGGCTATCGCATAAAAAAATAATCCTCAATTCAAAAAAAATTCGTATCTTTGCAAAACATTTTAACCAAAAAACAAAAAGTATTAAGAAAATGATAGCAAGGGGATGTCTCGACTTCGCCACTTCGTGGCTCCGCTCGACATGACGGCGAAAAAAATTGTAAACAAAAAAAACGAAATACACCGCATTTCGTTTTTTTTTCGTATCTTTGCAAAATGTATCACCCGCGAACGTTACATATCGGTGCTTTAACCATGGGAGGCGATGCTCCTGTGCGAATCCAGTCGATGACCAACACCGACACGATGGATACGTTTGCTACTGTCGAACAGTGCAAACGCTTGGCAGACGAGGGTTGTGAGATGGTGCGAATCACTGCACAAAATGTGAAAGAGGCAGAAAATTTGGCAAATATCAAATCGTCGTTAATTCAGCAAAGATACGATATTCCATTAGTGGCGGATATTCATTTTCAACCCAAAGCTGCGGAAATTGCTGCAAAAATTGTTGAAAAAATCCGAATCAATCCGGGAAATTATGTTCCCACATTGGATCATGATAGTCCTGTAGAGGCGAGGCATACAGCGTTTCGACAAGAAATTATCGACAAGATTTCCCCCTTGTTAGAAATTTGTAAAACACACCAAACCGTGATTCGCGTAGGCGTTAATCATGGTTCGCTGTCAAAACGAATTTTGGAAAAATTCGGAAACACACCGCAAGGTATGGTCGAATCGGCAATGGAATTTGTACAGATTATTCACAGTTTGAACTTTGAGAATTTGGTGCTTTCGATGAAAGCGAGTCGTGTGAAAACGATGGTGGGAGCAACGCGTTTATTGGTGTCTCGATTGCAAGCGGAACATTTGGATTATCCCATTCACTTGGGCGTTACAGAAGCCGGCGATGGTGAAGACGGACGGATAAAATCCGCTATCGGCATCGGAAGTTTGTTACTTGATGGAATCGGAAATACCATTCGTGTTTCGTTGACCGAAAAACCTGAAAACGAAATTTCTGTTGCTAAAGCAATTTTGCAATCGTGCGGAAACCGTGTGTTTACGGCTGAATACATCGCCTGTCCGACTTGCGGACGCACGCAGTACGACGTGGAATCTGTGTTAAAAGAAATAAAACTTCGTACCAAACATCTCAAAGGATTGAAAATTGCAGTCATGGGTTGTATCGTGAATGGTCCCGGCGAAATGGCTGATGCCGATTTTGGATACGTGGGTGCAGGTAACGGGAAAGTTACGATTTACAAGGGAAATGACCCTGTTCGAAAAAATATAGATGAAAAAATTGCTGTGGATGTTTTGATGGAAGTAATGGAAAATTGACAATCGAAAAATAAAAAAACAATGAAAAAATATCTCTTTTTTATGCTATGTATGGGCATGTGTTTTGCACAAGCTCAAAACACAGAAATTGCAACGATTCATGCTTGTGCAAAAGGCTCTGAAAACCGCACTGTACGCTTGTATTTGGAAGATGCGATCACTAAATTTCAATGGAAAGTTGATGAGCAAATGATCGACGAAAATGGTTGTTTTCAACTCTCTGTCGAACTTCCTCAAACCCAAAAAGCATTTATCAAAATCGATTTTTATCAAACGTATATCTATCTCGAACCCGACAGAGAATACCGTATAATCTACGATTCGTTCAATTTCCGAATCGACGAACAAATCAATCCGTTTAGGTTGGATCAATTTTTATCGTATCGTTTTGAACAGCCCGATTCAAACGAACTCAATCGCCTCATTTGGAGATTTGAAAATATGTTTGATGATTTTCTCCTAAACAACTACTCTGACGGGATTTCCAGAGAGAGGTACCATAGTTTCAAAAATCAAATTCAACAAACGTTTGCTTATTCCGGACATGATTATTTCAATAATTATTGGCAATATGCCCTTGCGGATATGGAACGAATTTTCAATTTAACATCATCGGGAAATTTGTTTTCAACGTATTTGGATAACAAGCCGATTCTCCACGAAAATGAGGCTTTTGCGGATTTCATAACCGAATTTTATGCCGGTTATTTTCCTCATCAAATTCGCTATAATCGCAATATCTTTGCAAACCAAATCAATCGTGCCGACAACCTCACTGCCATCATGGATTCGTTGGGACGTGACACGACTTTGCAAAATGAAAAACTTCGGGAATTGGTGTTTTTATTGGGGTTGCGAGAAATGTATCAAGGTTCGGAATTTAACAGTTCGTCCATTTTAAGATTGTTGTCGGATATTAAATCCACCACAAAATTTCCCGAACATACCACATTGGCAGATTATATAATTCAAACCCTTCAACGTTACGAATCCGGCGTCAATACAGCAGTTTTCAAGTTTTTTGATTGGGAGAAAAACGGGCTTTATGACTTCTCTAAATCATCAAAATTTAAGTATGTTTTGTTTGTCAACAGCCTTTGCCAATCGTGCGATGTAGAAATAAGCATCTTGCAAAGTGTTGCAGAAAAATTCAAAGACGACGTAGATTTTTACATCGTGAATTGCGATTATGAAGTTGGTCGAGCGTTGAGAAATAAGCCGAGAAATTTGCAAGATATTACCTATTTGCATTTTCATAAAGATTTTGAAACCCTTGAAAAACTTGGCATTTCAGACTATCCGATTGCTGTGTGGTTAGACGGAAATACGATCATTCAATCGTACTATTTTCAACTGCCGAGTCGAGGAGCAGAACGCACCATTCGTCAGTTATTATCCGAATAAATGATTTTTTTTATTTCAACAAATAATACACTTCATTGAGGCGAATTTCTTTTTTGAAATTATCAATAGTCGTATTCTCATCAATAACCAAAATTTCGATGCCGGCGATTTCGGCGTAATCTTGCCAATATTCAACAGTTAAATCGTAGGAAAACGCCGAATGATGCGTTCCTCCGGCGATGATCCAAGCGGCGGCACCAACCTCAAAATTCGGACGCGGAATCCACAACGCCGATGCAACAGGAAGTTTCGGAAGTGGTTTACTTTTGATGCAATCCACCTTGTTTACAATCAAACGAAACCGATTACCCATATCGACAATCGTCGATGCCGTGCCCTCGCCAACTTTCGATGTAAACACCAAACGAGCCGGATCGTTTTTTCCGCCGATGCCCAATTTATGAACTTCCAATTTCGGTTTATGCTCAGCAATCATCGGCGAAATTTCCAACATGTGGGCTTGCAAAATCGCCGAGTTTTCGCCATCGAAATTCAACGTATAATCTTCCATAAACGAACAGCCGTTCGGCAATCCCAAACTCATCACATACATCGTGCGACACAGTGCAGCCGTTTTCCAATCGCCTTCCGCACCAAAACCGTAACCCTCTGCCATCAAGCGTTGACAGGCTAATCCGGGCAGTTGGTCGATGCCGTCCAAATTATCAAAATGCGTGGTAAATGCCTTGGCTCCGGTTTCTTTCAATAAACGCCGAAGTGCAACT
>WRKV01000006.1 GCA_009777915.1 Bacteroidales bacterium
TTGGGGGGATCCCAACCCCGGTGCTGGTCGAGTAGGCAAACTGACCGTGTGAGATGGTTACGACTGCACCGTCGATCGTTGCGGTGGCAGGGAAACCGTTGACGGTGATGCCTGCCAAACTGTTGGACGAAGTTACCGCTTTGCTGAATGTCGCTGTTAAGGACGAGGTGATGGGTACGCTCGTTGCACCGGATTCGGGTACAGTCGACAGTAGCGTTACAGGCTCGTTGCGGGTGGTAAACGACCACGTTACAATCTCATCATAGCCCTCGATAGCACCTGCATCCATTTCCACAGTATACGTCGTGGCATAAGCCAACTCGCCATCGTAAACGATAGTCAATATACTGCCAACAGTAGTAGCATTGGTTACGGTAATACCGTTGTCGATGGTTATCTTATCCAATATATCAGCGGCAGCGGTTACAGGCATGTCGAACAGGACTTGTATTGCTGTGTTGATGGCTACATTCGTAGCATCGTCTGTCGGAACGGTGTTCACGACTCCAATCACCGTAGGTGCCACTCGCGTGGTGAACGTCCACGTGATGGGGTCAGCATAGTCGGCGATGGTGCCCACAGGAATGTATACCGTGTACTCGGTATCGAAAGCGAAATCGCCGTGCGTCAGTGTTAGAACGCTACCGTTGGCAGAGGCTGCCGTTGGGTTGCCATTGACGGTGATATCGTCCTGACTGAGGAGACTAATCGCTCTGCTGAACGTTACTCTCACCGGTGCGTTAATCTCTACATCGATGCCCTCAGGCTCCGTGCTAACCAAAGCCAACGGCTCTATCTCGGTGGTAAACGACCACTCGATGATTTGAGCGTAATCGTCAATCGCTCCTACAGGAATGCGTACAGTATACAGCGTGTTGTAAGAGAGAACGCCATGCGAGAGGGTCAACTTGTTGTCAGTGATGCCGGCACTTGCCGATACATCGTTGCCATTGATGGTGATGCCTGCCATCGAGCCGGTGATGTCCTGATTGAACGTAACCGAAATCTCGGTAGTAATCTCAACATCGGTAGCCTCATGCAAAGGTGTGGTAAACTCAACGGCTATCGGCACAGGCAGAGTGGTAAACGACCACTCAATAGGCTCCTCATAACGGTCGATAACGCCCGCCGGAACCAACACGGTGTACGTGGTTGCATACTCTAACCCGTCATGCTCTATCAACAAGGTGTTGTAAGCATCTCTTGGGGCTACCAAACTGGCAGTTACAGGCTCGCCGTTGAGGGTAATGCCGTCCGGCGTACCGGTTACTCCTTGATTAAAGAGTACCGAAATTGTTGCATCAAGTGCAACGTCGGTAGCATCATCTGCGGGCGTGAGAGAGGTAATTTCTACCGGTCTCAGCATCGTTGTGAATGTCCATTCGATATCATCGCCACTATAACCATCAATTGCAGTAACAGGCACAAATACCTCATACAGAATACCATAGTTCAGAGTGGAACTTACAACCAATTTGTTGTCTTCGATGCTTGCCGAAACGTCTATTCCGTTAAGGGTAACCCCTTCTGCGGTGCCGGTGATGTTACGGCTGAAAATTACCGCTATCTCGGCGTCAAGTGCCACGTCTATAGCCTCGTCTTCGGGGGTTACAGAGGTGACGGTTATCGGTGGGAGTTCGGTATGGAACGTCCATTCGATATCAGCAGCATAGTCTTCAATGGTACCACCCGGAACGTGTACGGTGTACTCCGTATCGTAGTCGAGACCGGGGTTATTGATGATTAGGACGTGCCTGTTCACAACAGCCGTTGCCGGCTCGTCGTTGAGGGTTATTCCCGAAAGGTCGACAGCCGTAATATCCATATTGAACTCAACCATGATGGTTGCGGTGATGCTCACGTCCTCGGCTTCATCCTCAGGATGCAGTTGGACGATTTCTACCGGTGCGATGTAAGGTACATACATACCGACGATCTGATCGCCATTGCCTCCGCCCACAGTACCTCTACGGATAGAGGTTTGTGCCTCAATATCTATTTCAAACAAGCCTCCCATATACATATCCTGTTTTGCCCAAAATAGGGTTCCGCTGTGATGATCGAATGCCATCGACTGGGTATATTCCGGTGCCGGTCCTGCGTTGGTGTTAAAGAGAATCTCAAGAGCATACGGATTTTTATTGACTTTACACAGATTAGCATACTCATCAATGACATACAAGGTGCCATCGAGATCGGCGGCTATGGCGAAAAGCCATCTGTTAAAGGTGTTTGCCAACATTATGGCTCCGGTTTCCATATCCACAATACCCAACGAATTTCCGTTAATGGCGTACATCGTGCGGGTTTCATGGCAATAAGTCATATCCGTCGCCGGATCGGTGGTAATCGGCATAGCCAATACGTCTACCCAAGGTTCTTCCAACATTGCAACTTTCACAAAATTGACCAATCGTCCGCCCAAAGGCTGCATTTCCATCGTATAACCGTAGTAAAAACCGTTCACATATTCGCCGGAAAGCATCATGTTAGCGCCATCGGCAAAGATATAGTTATGTTCAATCGCAGTTACGCTTTCCGGATCGTAGTTGGTAAATTTCACAAAGTCAAGCGGAGCACTTCCCGAGCCGTAGGCTTTGTAGCCGTACAGATTGACCAAAGTCCCCACAGGAGCGGTAATCACGCGTTTGTTGAGGGTATCGTTTGCCGGAAATCCGTCGCCTTCCACATCCAAAATCGAAACCTTGATGAGATGGGCTTGGTTTGCCGAAAGGTCTACGGTTGCGGTGAAGGTATATTCTACCTCGCCCTTAGCGGGAATGGTGCCGCTATACGATTCGATAGCCTGCTCCACGCCGTTATGGTCGAGTTTCAGGCGGAAATCCGATAAGGGTCGTCCGCCGTTGTTTTTGATGAGCACTTTCACCTCCTCAACTGCCGTCAGGTTTTCGGCAGTAGTCGGGTTGATGATGGCTGCCAATTCGGCATCGACATCAAACACCGTCACATTGTCGATACGCCAACGTCCGTTGCCTCTGCCTTTGACCACAAACGCAAAGCGTACATCCTCACCTGAGAATTGGTCTAAGCCGATGCTAAAAGTTTGCCATCTGTCGATTTCGTTGTTTCCAATACCGTCGCCGGCAACCAAGAAAATTTGCTCAAAGTCGTTGGTATCTGTGGAGTTTAGGGTCGAAGCGTATACGGCGTAAGTTTCGGTTGTCAAATGTGCACTGTTGACAGTCGATATAAATTCGAGCAGATATTGTCCCGCTCTGCCGTCTCTTTGCGGAATGCGTATGGGCGTAGTGATTAGCCACGCATCGCTCGCTGTTTCTATCAAGCCCTCGCTGCATTCGGCGTGGTGGTCGCGGTATTCAATGCCTTCTACTGTTTTCCAACTTCTGCCGTTGAGGTTGTTGCGAACGGTATCCCAGCGAGGGGGCGGGAAGGCTTCACCAAAGCGATCGATCCAAGGCAAGTCGAGCGTTTTGTTGGTTACGGTTGCCGTATGGGTATTGTTGTCGAGGTCGCGGTCGTTGGCAAGCACTGCCTTCACGGTAATTTCGTAGTCGTTGGTAGCCGCAAGGTCAGCGGGATGGTCGAAACGGAATACTCTTTGGTAGAGATCGGTTGTCAGACGCTGTATGTCGGTCTTGTTGGGATTGCCGGTGTTGATATAGGGTTCGGTTGCCTTATGCTCACCGTTGATCCAAAGTTCGAAAGTCAAATCCGTTGCCGGAATGGGGCGTGTGCCGCGATTGGTCACCCAAACCCGTATTTCTTCTTCGTCATGCAGATTGATGTTCGACCAAGGTCTTACGAGGCTATCCACACTCACATCAATATCGTCCAAATCATACACAAACACCTCTCGAACCCACCAACCGTGACTGTTTGCGACTCCCGGTGTGTAGTAACGGAATGCGAGATAAATCTCCTCGCCCAGATAGTCGTCGAGCGGTATGGAAAGCAGTTGATAGCTGTCGTCTACGTCCGTTCCCGAAAGGGTATACACCGGTTCGAAGTCACCCAATTCCGGATTCGGTGCCCCTTTCGAAACGTAGATACTGCTTGTGCTTCCGTTAGCATAAAAATTTGGGCGGTCGATTGCCGATTCAAATTCGAGCACAAAACGTCCCGATGCCGGCAATTTGAATTTGGGTGTAACCATCCAAGACTCGTTTTCTCCTACACCACTCGCCAAATACAGATGTTCCGCACGTCCAAGGTCGGCAGAAGTATAAAACCAATTCGCATCCCCTTTGGTGCTGAAAATATCCCAACAGCTTAGCGGGAATGCGGGTGGAACTCCATCATGGTCTAAGATGTTGAACGTTTCGATAAATGGAAACTCAGTCAACAATGCACAGGTGGTTGTAAACTGCCACGAGTGGTCGTAAGGAACGCCATCAATGCTGTTTGCCGGAATGGTTACAGTGTAGGTGGTATTGTACTCCAGACCGTTGTGCGGGATGGTCATCGTAAATCCGTCAACGGTTGGTACAGCGGTGATGGCAACGCCTCCAATGGTGATGCCTGTCCAGTTGCTTATCGTTACATCGGGTCTGTTGAAAGTCAACCGTATGGGTGTATTCAGCGGAACGTTGCGTGCGTTTGCCAAAGGCTCAACACCTACAATCTCTGTTGCCGTAGGCAGTTCGCGTGTGGTGAACGTCCACACAATGGGTTCCTCATAAGTGGAAAAACCGCGAATATCCTGTATAGCGTTTGCAGGAATCTCTATGGTGTATGCGGTGTTATAGTTGAGATAGCCCGGAGCAGGAACCGGTATGTTGAGCACATCGCCGTTGATGGTCGGAGTAACCTGAACATCACCAAAAGTAACTAAATTCGTAAGGCTGCTCACCGCCTGTATCTCTGTGCTGAATCTTGCCTGAACCGTGGGCGTGATGGGGATATTGGTCGCATCGTAATCGGGCGTAACCGACAGCAGTTCCATCGGTTTTTCCCTCACGGTAACGTCATCAATCCACCACTGGAACGCCGAATTGGCTTGATGTGTACTTGCATATTGGAAAGCGATAAAGACGGTTTCGCCGACATAGTTTGCCAGCGGAACGGTTACTCGACGCCAAGAAGTACCGCTACCGCTCACCGTTATCACATCGCTAAGAACCGCAACAAAAGCGTCTTTCTCGTTGGTCGTTGTAGATACGTAGACGGAGGCATTGCTGGTGTGCGTGCCGTACTGCGAGACTCTCGACCAAAATTCGAGGACGTATTCGCCCTGAGTCGGTAGTTCGATGGGCGGCGTAATCAACCAACTTTCCTGCGGTATATCTGTGGTTGGCGAATTGTTCTCCATGTTTACACCGTGATAGGCTGCTGCCGATTCCGTGCCGTAGCCTACGTATGCCTGCCGTTGCCAGTTGTAGGAGCCCGCAAAATCAATATGACTCCAGCATTGTGCAGGGAAGGTCGGGTTCTCAAAATTCTCAACCCATGGGGTAGCGGGCGTAACGGCGATATCGCAATCTCTAATCAACAGCGAAAAGGTTCGGGTATCCGTTCCTGCCGTGTTGCTTGCTTCAATGGTGAAAGAGTAGTTGTCGGCTACGGTCGGTATGCCGGAAATGATGCCGGTGCTTGCCTCTATGGTCAAGCCGTTGGGTAGGCTGCTGCCGGATGCCACGTCCCAAGTGATAGGTTCGGTGCCGTTTGCCGCAAGGGTGGCTTGATAGGTCATGCCAACCCCTCCGGCGGTCAAAGTTGCCGGTGTGGTGATGGTAGGAGGCACAGCATCGCTGTAATAGGTGAAGTGCAGGGTGCCGCTCATGCGTCCGGATACGAATGCCGGTGTGCCTACCACAACGCTGAACGGACTTGTAGTCACGTCCCTGTCCGTACTGCTCAGCACGCCTGAGGCATAACTGATGCCGGTGGCTAACTGCTCGGGCGAGTTCAACGTTAGGTGAGCCGTGAATGTGCCCTGATTGTCTAAGTCTTCAAATAGGTCTATCTCAGGGCTTTGGTCGTTGATTCGAGAATACTCGTCGTGAAGTGCCGACAGGTTGAGCGACGACAAATCCAATGCCGTGAGGCGGTTGTTGTTGCAATGTATGGAGCTCAACGTGGATACGCCGGTGAGATTCAAGGACGTCAGACGGTTGTACTGACAGTACAGGTACCAGTTTTTCGTGGAGCCGACCTCCCTCATATCTAAAGAGACTAACTCGTTATTCTGACACGACAAGCGATACAGCTGAGGCAGATTGCTTGCAATCAACTCGGTCAATGCATTGTTTTGTGCATCGATAATTTCGAAATTAGGCAAGTTTGTTACGGTCAGTTTGGTCAGATTATCGTTGTTTTGGCAATTCAAAGTGCACTGCACCGGAGCAGTCAGGTTCGATACCGTTACTTCCGTAAGCAGGTCGTTGTTGTAGATGTCGATTCGCGACAGTTTCGCAAGTCCGTTGATGCTTAATGTGGCGATGTTACTCCTTCGCACTTCGAGGGTCTCCAAGTTGGGGAGGGCGGAGAGGTTCAACTGCGACAGGCTGCTACCGCGATGATTAAGGGTTTTCAAAGCCGTGCATCCCGAAAGGTTCAGTGTAGAAAGGGGTATGATGGTGCCTGTCGTTCCGATGGTCAGCGTTTGCAACGCCGAGCAGTCCGACAGGTCTAAGGTTGTTAGCGAGGTATGGCTTCCAAATGTCAATCCTGTTTCCACTGCCCCTTCCCAGTACATTCTATCCAAAGCAACACAGCCCGACGCATTGAGGGAAACTAAATTGGGCAATCCGTCTTGAATGTTCAACGCTTGCAAAGCCGTACAGCCCGAAACGTCTACGGAGAGGATGCCATTGTTTTGTCTAATCTGAAAGGATTCCAAGGTGGTCAATCCCGCAAAAGCGGTAATATGACCGGTTATGTTTTGAAAGCTCACGTCTAACCTAATCAATTCGCGGGGCTTGTTGGTGTTCCAAGTTACGTAAGTCGACGACCAACTTCCCGGACTGTCGTAAGCCCAGCTTAAGCCGTGATCCTGAATCAGGGTATTGACTGCCGCTACGGCATCGGGGCAGTAGGTGATTGCCTCTATCTCGATGCTCAATTCCTGCGGTTGACTATTGCCGCCCACATTGGCTGCCACCACCTCAAAGGTGTAGGTGTTGATGGTCGTAGGTGTTCCGGAGATGACGCCGGTTTCGGGGTCTAACTCCAAGCCCGGAGGCAGACTGCCGCTATGCACCGCCCACGTAACCTCTACCGTGCTGGTAGCCTCCAACGTGTATTCGTAGTATACGCCTTGCATGCCTTCCGGAAGTTCGGTGGTGGTAATCACCGGCACGTCTACGGATTCAATGAAAATGGATAGGTCTTCGGTGGCTGTACCCGCTGCATTGGTCGCCTCTACGGTAAATTCGTAAAGTCCGGCAGGCAGTATCGGTGTTCCCGAAATGACGCCGGTTGCGGGGTTTAAGGAGAGACCTGCGGGTAGGTTGCCGCCGTCCGCAATGCTCCAAGTCGGAATTTTATTGGTCGTAGCCTCAAGGGTTGCGTTGTAGACCACGTCTATCTTGCCGTCGGGCAAGGTGGTAGTGGTGATTACCGGCAATATAGGGTCATCGGTATAGGTCAAGATCATAGTACCTTTCAGCTTGTGGTCTTGCATCGAGTTGGTTACCACCTCGAAACCCATACACGGTAAAAGCTCATCTGTTGTAGGGTGAATCTTGCTGCTCAAAATACCACCGGTATAGGTGAGGTAACAGAATTCTCCTATCTCACCACCGTACCACGTACAGTTCGCATATTCACAGTCATATTCACCATACGCCGAGAAACTAACATCGTTAAGGTCTATGGCGAAAGTGTATACATTTGGTAAGGTTTCGGCAAGGGTAAGGTCTACCTGTTGCCCCCATCCACTAAAACTGCCGTACATGTACTCCCAGCCCGGATCGTAACCTTCGTACAGATAGATGCCGGTTAAGTCCAAAGCACTTAGCTTGTTCTCATGGCAATGCAGGTATTGTAATTCCGGACAACTGCTCAAGGTCAGCGACGTCAGCAGGTTTTCGGCGACACTGAGAGTTTCCAAAAGAGGGAAGTTTTGCAGGCTCAGGGTGGTCAGGTTATTGTTTTGCAGCCTCAAGTGTTTGAGCGTAGTGCGTACCGCTGTCAGGTTCGATACGGTGGTCAGGCTATTTCCGTGTGCCAGCACATACTCCAAACTGTTGCAGCCGGCAAGATCCAAGGTGGTCAGGTTTTCGTGATCGGTGATGCGTATGCCTTTCAGGTCGTTGTTGTTCGTTACGTTCACGCTCGTTAGGTTGGAGGTGCTGCCGGTGCCATAGAAGTCGTTCCATTGGCATATCACTTCGGTCAGGTTGGTATTGCCCGACACATTCAGAGCGGTTATGCTCGTTCCCGAGAAATTGACCTTTGCTCCCTCATCTTCTGTGGTAAAGGTGATGCCCGAAAAATCGACCTCTCCGGTCAAGAAAGGCTCATCGTCCGAGATACCCACCGATTGGGGTAAAGTCTCCCATTCATTCACAGGTCCAAACCTCCTCAGCCTTCTGGGCGATTCATAATCCCACTCCACGAGGTAGGCACCTTCCCAACCCTCAGGGTCGTTTTTGGTGATGGGTATGCCCTGCCAGTCCACAACCTTGCTCAAAGCCTTGTTGTCGTCGTTGTTATCGAACAAAGCGTTGATTTTCGCTACGGCTATAGGGTCGTATTCATCTATTTTGCTATAGGAGGAGATATTGATCCATCCGCTCAAACTGAGGTCTTTGGTTACATGCAGATCAACAATTACCGGAACGTTATAGCTGACACTCGTTTGGTATTCATCGGTACTGCTCAAAATGCCTGTAGCCATGTTGTACGAGAACGCCGTGTTTCCGAAAGTCGGCTGAGCACCAAACGGTATTTCAACGGTAAAAGGGTCGGCAGCCTGCATGCGGGCAAGTTTGAGCCACATGGACTGATCCCCTCCCTGGAAAGCACCTTCTGTCCAATTCTCCACATCAACACCTCGCAAGTCTAAGCCTGTAAGGGCATTGTCTTGCAATCGTAACGATCGCAGTGCGGATAAGCCCGCAAAAGACGCCACACCGTACATAGGATATTGGTAACTTCCCGAAGTAAATCCGATCAATTGTTTGGGGGTTCCCTCATCCCAATTTGCAATATTCCAGTCGGAGGGAATTTCGGCGTAGGAAGTGGCGGGGGTTTTGTCAAGTCCGTTGTTTTGGATCAATGCGTTGATCACGTCTACGGCTATCGGGTCGTAAAGTGTTCCTTCCGGAAAGATTTTGAGGGTGTAGGCTTTGTCCTGATGCCCTTTTTGGTTGGTTGCCCTTACGGTAAAGGTAAATTCGCCCTCCTCAGTCGGAGTTCCGGAAATCACGCCCTCAGTCGACAGGGACAAGTTATTGGGTAGCGACGATTCGTGCAATGCCCAGGTGATGGGGTCTGCTCCGCTTGCCACAAGGGTCTGCTCGTATGGCACTTGTGCCACGCCTGTACGTACTTGGGTCGTGGTGATGGTGGGTGGTTGCAAAGCATCAATATAGGTGAAATAGATGTCGCCTCTTATGCGGATAACGCCGGGAACATGACTCGGTTTGACCACATCAACTTCAAAATGGGCATTCTCTGTTGCGTTGTTTGTACTTTGCAACACGCCGCTGCTGTAAGAGATATCACCGTGACAGGAACTGTTCTGTTCACACCAGTCCCACCAAGTGCCCCATCCGATAAAACGCGGGTTGTTCAGTGGAATTTCGAGGGTGTAAGTGCCTTCCACTCCTTCCTCTTCGGTAAGCGTTACGTCTACTCGCTGATTGTCCAGAGTCAAGCCATACTCACCCCATCCGGCATTCCCTACGGCTGTGATATCCAAGCTACTAAGGCGATTAGAGCTGCAATTTAGAAACTCTATCACCGAACAGTTGGAGATATGCAATCCGGTCAGTTGATTGTTTTGAATATACAGATATTCCAATCTCGGCAAGTCTTCAAAGTAAGCCTCTCCGGTCAAGCTTCTATTCATCAACATCAATCCTGTAAGCTGACGCGGGATAGGACTTCCGGTAAACGTTGCAAAGTTCCAGGTTGAGGGGGCGTCCAATGTTGCATCTAAATTGTTGTCTTTAATCAGTCGGTTGATGTTTGCCACAGCCGACGGACAGAACTCGCTGTAAGGGTCTACCGTCAGCGTGAAGGTTCTCGTGGCGGGTGTCCCCGACATATTGCTTGCCACTACGGTAACTTGGTATGTGCCTGCTGTGTAGATAGTTCCGCTGAGAACACCGGTGTTACCGTTGATAAACAGTTCGCCGCTTAGTTCTGAAGGCAAATTGTCGAACGACCAGGTAATGGGTGCAGTTCCTGTGGCACTCACCGTATGGTTGTAAGCTACGTTTACCATAGCCTTTGGCAGTTCGGTGGTGGTGATGGCAGGTGCTACGACCGGATTGATGTTGATCATGTAATTTCCTGTAGGATCGGGACTTACGCCGTTGCTTGCCCGCAAGATAAACGGATAGGGGGAGGCTGTGGTGGGAGTTCCCGAAAGCAATCCGCTTGACGAAAGCTCCAAGCCGTCGGGTAAGTTACCGAAACCGGAGACCACACTCCAGGTGGTTGTCGATGGGATTCCGCCACTTGCCTCAAACTGATAACTATAAGGTACGCCCACAAAGCCCTCGGGTGGTTCTGCTGCAGAGATTACCGGCGGGGTTGGGGCATCTTCGTAGGTAATGTTACGAAAATCGATCTGCAGGTATTGGTTTTTCGAAGCAGGGATCATCGGAATAAAAGCGATCCATTCGTTGCGTTTTTCTATAACTCTCATGGTCGAATTTGTACCGGTCGTGAACGTTGCTCCTCTGTTCGCAGGATCGGTCTCAATCGTGCCATCGGTCGAGATCGCATACGGAAACGTATAGACGTATTGCCCCTTATTGCTCGGGTCTTCTACAAACACAGCATTATTTACAACTGCCTGAATCCACATATACATATCCGGTAGTCCGGTTATATCTATTCCGGTCATAATTCCGCTGCTGCCTCCGTTATTGCAGGTTTGAATGAGAACTACTTCGTTTAACGAACTTAATCCCACTAAGGAAATAACCCCGTACGTGCCGTTAGCTTGATTATCCCAACTGGACATTGATGTAACCCGACGTGGAGTCGAATTGTCCCATTGAACCAAAGGAAACCAATCGGAAACCGGATTCGAACTGTTGATATTTACGGGCAGTCCGTTGTTTGTAACCATGTTGCTAATAACCTGAAAATCACCGGTATGGTAGCCCGATGGTATAGCAAATCCGGGGTTAAAGGAAACATCATCAATAAATATGGGACACCCCAAATTGCCACCAGGTTGATGGATTGCAATATAAAGCGGCTGTCCGTCGGCGTAGGCATCCAACGATATCTCTACCGTATACCATTCGCCTGATGTAATATGAAAGTCGTTTGCTTGCGGATTTCTATCAGTAAATCTCAGAATGGTCTGCGTAAAATCTTCTGTTTCAGTACTGTTTCTTGATATCCGAATGGTAGGGGAGGCTTCATATAAGTAGACATATTCAGGGCTCGAATAACCTCCGGCACCTATCGCCTGGAACCGAAAACTAAAGGTTGCACCTACTGCTCCGTTCGGTACGATCATCTCCGGAGTGATTAAGTAGAAATTTCCGGGGTTACCCATTGGAGCATATGCAGTTTCGAGTGTGCGATGTGTCCATCCAACAGCACTTGCGGCTCTCCATCCTGGATCGGGGGTGATAGTCCATCCATCCGGCGGCCAAGAGTCAAAAGTTTCTGTCCAAGCAGTTGATTGAGCGTTTGCTTTTTGTGAGAAAAAGCATAAAAAGATCATTGCAGCACATGCTACAAGGGTTTTGAGGTTGGTTTTTGTTTTCATAACAGTTGTATTCATTTTATTTTGGTTTTTATTTTTTCGACTGCAAAGATACACTGTTTTTTTGAACCACCAAATAAATTCGTCGCCTAATTCGGAAATTAGACGGCGAAAAAGAAAAATGAGGCTTATTTTACCCCTGAACTGACTTCAAATAAAAATGCGGAGTAATCCCGGTGATCTCCTTGAAAACATTCCGAAAAGCACTCTGAGACTTGAAACCAACCTGCTGACCAACTAATTCGAGGGTGTATTTGGAGGTGTCTAATTCGGAAATCAATCGCTGTGCCTCGCGAATGCGATAACGGTTTAGAAACGAACGGAAATTTTTCTGAAAAGCGGTGTTGATAGTTTGCGAAACATACGCCTCATTCGACTGCACAAGTTTTGCTAACTTATTGATTGAGAATTCCGTATCGCAAATGATAGCAGTATCCTCCATAATGGCTAAAATTTGCTCTAAAAGCTCTTTCTGCGTATCGTCGGTGAGAGAACGGTTTTTGTATTTCTCTAAAGGATTGTCGGTTTTATTGTGAAATTCAATAAGTTCCATATTCTTTTCGAACAAGGTGTGATAAGCCCTGTTCAATCGTCGGTTTTGAAAAAAGAAAAAGACTAAAGCGGCAATCACCAGCAACAAAACTACAAGCAAAATCAACTGCACAATTCTCTGAAAATGAATGGTTTTCTGTTTCACTTGCTGTTCGATAACCAATCGTTCAATTTGCTGATTGATTTTCGAAACTTCGTAAAGATGCTGTATTTGATTGATTTCACCAAATATATCCACACCATAAACCAACTCTTTCAAGGCAAGATGCTGTTGCAAATGCTGAAAAGCATTTTTGTGATGCCCTCTCGAAAATTCTATATCGGACAAAATCAGATAGTTACTTTCCACAATGGCAAGGAAATCATGTTCTTTGGCAAGAGTGTTCGACAAGTTTAAATAAAATAAAGCCGAATCTATTTTCTTGGTTTCAAAAAAAAGATGACCTAAATTGGCTAAAATTTGAGCCTCTTTTTCTCGGTCGTTCACTTTCTTTGCCTCCGCCAAAGCAAGACCATAATAATGAAACGCCGAATCATACCGCTGATTGCTTTGGCAAAACAAAGCCTTGAGTTTCAAAATCGTTTGAGAATGAGCATTGTTCTGTCGCCTACTAAGTTGCAACGCCTTGTTGATGTAGTACTCTGCACTGTCTAAATTTCCGAGTTTGAACTCAGTTTCTCCCACATTACTCAGCACAAGTGCCATAACGATACTGTCCTCAAACAAATCCAAAGATCTCAGATAATGCAGCCGAGCTATGTCATCTTGATCAAAATACTTGTAAACACTCCCCAAATTATTGTAAATTTTAGCCTCCTCATGTGGCGACGACTGTATGCTTTCCGACAAAAGCAGGGCTCTAATTAAAAAATCATAAGCATTGCGAAAATGGCTCAATCGCAAATAAATCACCGCAGCATTGTTCAGTGCTTTAACGATGTACAGATGTTCCGTATCTTGTACCGGCGTATGGATCAGCAAATTATAGACAAACAACGCGGTGTCAAAATGCTTGTTAGTGTCGTATCGATGTGCCGTTTGATAAAGCTCTGAAATAGAAAGATCTTTAAATTTTTGAGAAAAATCGCTGTTTTGCGACAAACCAAATGATGTATTTCGGTCGTAAGCACGTAAATCCGAAGTGCTAACAGTTTGAAAAACCATCGGGAAAAGGAGGATAACGGTGAGAAAGATGCGTTTAGTCATTTTGGGTAATTTTTTGCAAAGATACTAAAAAAAAATGAAATTTTTATGATTGGAATGTTATTGTATTTTTTTACATTTTTTTTCAAAAAAATGCTAATATCATGGTTTGGTAATCCAAATCGAAAAATAATCATTGCCCCAAACTTCTTGATAATTGTGTAGTTTCAGAAACTTATTGAATGCAACTATTCGTGCTGAATTACGTGAATATGTATTGGGTTTATTCTCGGCATAATAATCGTCTTGCGGAGTCGACCAATGCAGAAAATTTTCAAAATGTTGTTTCACAACAATCGGCAACGGAAGCGTCTGCTCAGCTCGCAAAAAATATCCGGAAATCACTGTGCCATCTTGAAAAAGCCATGGTGAATAGAGATAGGGCTTGCTTTTTGTGATAGCATGAATCATTGGAATATGCTCAAACGCCAACACATAATCGTTTGGAGAAATATACTGTTTTAGCACAGGAATAAGTTCATTCATCAAATCTGCACGAAATTTTGTTGTGTAGATATTTTTTGTAATCGGGTGATGAATTGCATAGCGTTTTTCAAAACGAGAACCTTTGTCAAAGTAAGACTGATTGGCGATTTTGTAACATTGCACAACGCAAAATGCAGACAAAAAAGCACCAAAAAAACATTGTTTTGTTAGATGAAGTACAGGCGATTGTTCGACATGTGAAAATCCAAAATAAAGAACCAACGGAATGGCTAACCAAATGCTGTTTTCACCCATATTTCCAATGTAAGCATCGCTTCCAAAAGGTAGAAAAATCATCATGATGATTGCACCTAAAATCAATCGTTGTAAGTTTTTATCTTTGTTTTTAATTTTCCAAAACAGCAGTGCTAACGCTAAAAAACAGAATGCATAGAGGCAAAAAATATACGATCGTTCTTGCATCCAAAAACGGAAAGCCCCAAAAATAAATATCGCACATAGATAACTTATCCATCGTTGTTTTTTGAAAAAATGTGAAATCAAAAACATCGATCCGACAAGTCCAATCAATAAAACAGCATATTTTCCGATAGATTGGTAACTTTGAACAATTATAGAGGTCAACTGTCGCAAACCATGCAAATCTTCGGCGTGATTCGCGATGTTAAACATGGTAAAAATGCTGTTTGTGAAAATCTCAATATGTCCGAAAAACCACATGATTAAGAAAACATCTAAAATGCCCGCCACAAGCCCAATACAAACCAATCCGATTTGTTTCAAACTTTTTTTCCAATCGTTTGAAAACATTGGAATCAGTAGAATCCACGCTAAAAGCGTAAAACTCGGCAATCTCGAAAACCCAATAAAAACGAGAGTGTAACCTGCCAAAACCAGCATCAGCCAACGGTTTTGCTCTATGCCTTTGATCAAAAAATAAAACGTCAGCAAACTCAAAACAACCACCAAATGATTGTGTCCGAATGCAATGATTCCATAATCGGAAAGTAAAGTGATTACTACACACGACAAGGCTAAAACCCGTTCTGATAGCCGATTTCGGAAAATTAGAATGAGTAAAATCAAACTCAATACATGCATTAAAATTCCTAATATCCGAAATGAGAAAAGTCCTGAATCAGGAAAAATTTTCAGCCAAATTCCACCAATAATTCCCGAAAACCAATACAAAAAATTGTATTCAACCGATTGCGGAGCATTGAAAATTTGTTGAAAAAAGGTTATGTAAGACCCTTCGTCGCACAAATCAAACCCTTGAAATGCCAACAAAGTCCGGAAACACACGATTCCAAACAATGTACCGAATAGGAGAAATGGTTGCTTACGTTTCATGTTGCAAAGATACGATTTTTTTTGTATCTTTGCAAGACCATGTACAATTACAACAATTATGCAAAAAATTTAACCGAACAATTCGGTTGCAGACTGCAAAAACTGACCATTGATGCGGGATTTTCATGTCCGAATCGAGATGGAACAGTTGGAGAGGGCGGTTGTACGTTTTGCAGCAATGATGCGTTCAATCCATCATATTGCACGTCTCAAAAATCGGTTTCACAACAGCTAAAAGAAGGAAAAATTTTTCATCAATTTCGATACAAACGTACAACAAAATACTTAGCGTATTTTCAAGCCTATTCGAATACTTATGCACCTCTTGAAACGCTGAAAACTTTGTATGCAGAGGCTTTGAGCGATTCTGATGTGGTCGGATTGGTTATCGGAACGCGTTGCGATTGTTTGGACGATGAAAAATTGAATTATATCGCCGAACTTTCAAAAGAGTATTATGTTGTGCTCGAAATCGGCGTACAATCGTGCTACAACGATACGTTGAAGTTGATCAATCGTGGACACACTTATGAAAACGCCGAATTTTGGATTATCAAAGCCGCAAATTTGGGTATAAAAATCGGTATTCACTTGGTGTTTGGTTTGCCCGATGATACGATTGAAAAAATGTTGGCACAAGTTCATAAAATTAACGAATTGCCGATTTACTCCATCAAATTTCATCAATTGCAAATCATCAAAAACACCAAAATGGAACAGCAATTTTTGGAAAAAGATCCAAATTTTAAGCCTCTGTTTTTCGAGTTAGACGAGTATCTAAATTTTGTGGTGGATTTTGTCGAACATCTTAATCCTAACATTATTATTGAACGCATTGCGGGCGAAGTTCCGCCGAGATTTCAAGTCCGACCGGCTTGGAAAGGCATTCGTAACGACCAAATTATGCTACAATTCGAAAAACGTTTAGCGGAACGAAACACATTTCAAGGACGTTTCTTTTTGAGGTAATCCAATGCAAATCTGATTTCATTGAATTTCAGCAAATGCCCACCCAGAACATAAATTCCGATACCTGAAATTCCGCCGCATAGCAATTTCAAAAAATCATTTGTAGGAGCATAAAATTTTACTCCCATCATTGCACACCATGCTGCAATTCCCGAAAACACTGCTAATCCAAGTATTGGAAAAACAATTTTTAATTGCTCTGTCCATTGAATAGAAAGTATTTTTTGCGAATAAATAATCGATAAAATTGCACTAAACAAAACATAAAATCCGATAGATGCACAAATCCAAGAAATTCCATGAGGCAAACAGATAAAAAACGCCATAAATCCGAACGCTTTTTTGATGGATTCTATGGTTAAAAGTTGTTTGCTAAGTCCTTTGACTAACAAGATTCGATTGTTGATGACTGAAATCGGATAAAGTAATAACGATAGGCATAAAATTTGAATAAGGGGCACTGTTGGCAGCCATTTTTCAGTCAATATGAATGAAACAAACGGCTCTGCCAAAACGAGAAAAAGTATAGCAAGCGGGAATATCAAGAAACATAAAAGCGATAAAAATCGAAAGAATAATTTTTGTTGTTCGTCGGGATAATCGTGATGTTTAGATTGCAAGGGAATAAACGAAGTGGTAATGGCGTATGTGATTTGTGCTGTAACCAAACTACTGAGCGTATTACCTTGTTGAAAAAAACCTAATTCAGCGGCAGAGTAGCGTTTTCCGATGAAAATCGCATAGATATTTTTGTAAATTGTATCCAGAAATGCAGCAAAAATAGAAGCAAAACCTACCGGTAAAAGCGATTTCAACGATGCAAATTGAAAAATAAATTTCGGAAGCCATCGTATTCCAAATAACCAAAAAAACAGACTTCTTAGTGTATTGTTAATCAAAAATTGAGTAACCAAAGCCCAAACACCATAACCGTAATAAGCAAGTATAATGCCGATTCCACCGCTAATTATCACTGCTGTGATAGAAATAAAGGCTTGTCTTTTGAATCCTAAATTGATGTTTAATTTTGTGGCATGTACAAGTCCGAACGACCAAGCAATAAAATTTAATCCGGCTACTTTAATAATCGGATTCAACAAAGGCTGTTCGTAAAAATCGGCAATGGGTGTGGCACAGAAAAAAAATATGCCATAAAAAAACAATCCGGACATTATATTGAACCAAAAAACAGTTGAAAAATCGGTTTCTGTAGGATTCTTTTTTTGCATCAATGCGATAGGTAATCCGGCATCAATCACGATTTGTCCGCCCATCAAAAAAATGAAAATCATCGCTATCAAACCGTAGTCTGATGGCAATAATAAACGTGCTAATATAATAGTGAAAAGGGCTTGAAAAATTTGCATTCCAAATCGTTCGAGACCTGTCCAAAATACACTGTGAAACGTTCGGTTAGTCATTGTGCAGATGGTTTTTTATGTTCGTTGCAGGAGCAAATTTTTGATCCTTACCGAACAATATCCAAAATGCTCCCACAAACAGCAAATTCAAGATCACCGAGGTCAAATAAATTCCTCGTGTTTCGTGCGGTTGCCAATGCAAAATAAACGATTCAAACCCTAAAACGGCATTGCAAATCATCCACAAACTGAGGAAAAACAAGATGTATTTTATTGCTCGTTCATCTTTTCGAAACAGTACAAGTAGTAGCACCATGCAAAAAAGTTCGAATCCTACAATAATTTTCAAATCGTATTCGAAAAAGTTTGCCAAAACATCTAATCCGAAATGCAACATCAACGCAAAAAATATCCCGAAAATCAGATTTTGCCATTGCTTCAAAACCAATGCCAGCAAGCAGATGGCGAGTCCAAGAAACGCCCAACTTTGATGCAACGGATGCAGCAAAAACGAATTTCCAATACCGGAATCGCGGTAATAATAAATCAAATGATCGGCATCAATCAAGTTCACTGCCATTGCGGCAATTGCCAATGGGAAAAACGCTATTTTCAAAGGTTTGTGAGTTACTTTGGCAAGAGCGACAGAGGCTAAAAGATGTCCGGCGAGATACATGTTACGAAATAATTTCCTTAATATCTATTATGATTTTTTTTGCCAAATGTTCGGCAGTTGTTTCGCATCGACTTTCCGAATAAATCCGGATAATCGGCTCTGTATTTGACTTTCGGAGATGTATCCATTCATCGGCGAAGTCGATTTTTATGCCGTCAATATCGTTGATTTTTTCGTTTTGGTATTTGTTTTTAATTCCCTCAAGAATACTGTCAACATCCGTATTTCTTTCGAGTTCGATTTTATTTTTGCTGATAAAATAATTCGGATAAGTGAATCTCAACTGCGAACACGTTTTTTTTGATTTCGCCAAATGGCTTAAAAACAGGGCGATTCCGACGAGTGCATCTCGTCCGTAATGCAAATCCGGATAAATCACACCACCGTTACCTTCGCCGCCAATCACGGCATTTTGTGCTTTCATCATGTCGACAACATTGACTTCGCCAACCGCAGATGCGAAATATTGTCCGCCATGTTTTTCGGTAACATCGCGTAAAGCCCGTGTTGACGAGAGATTCGAGGCGGTGTTACCTTTTTTATGTTGCAACACATAATCTGCAATTGCAACTAATGTGTATTCCTCACCAAAACATGTTCCGTCCTCGCAAACGATTGCCAGACGGTCGACATCGGGATCGGTAACCAATCCGACATCAGCTTTTTCTCTGACAACAACTTCAATAATATCTTTCAAATGTTCGGGGAGAGGTTCGGGATTGTGCGGAAACACGCCGTTTGGCGTACAATGCAGAGGAATAGTATGGACTCCAAGTGCAGACAAAAGTTCGGGAATAGCAATGCCGCCGGTTGAATTTACAGCATCGACAACAACCTTGAAATTGGCGTTTTTTATGGCATCAACATCTACCAACGGCAAGTTCAAAATCGCATCAATATGTTTTTGGATGAACGTAGAATCCTGTGAATATCTCCCTAAATTATCAACATCTGAAAACTTAATTTCATCAGGATTTTCAGCCAATCTCAGCACTTCTTCACCATCTTTTGCAGAAATAAATTCGCCTTTTTCGTTGAGCAATTTGAGGGCATTCCATTGTTTGGGATTATGACTTGCCGTAAGAATAATACCGCCATCGGCATTGCTCATCGTTACAGCCATTTCAACGGTTGGCGTGGTTGAAAGTCCGGCATCAATCACGTCAACGCCCATTCCCAAAAGCGTACCCACAACGAGATGATTGACCATTTCGCCTGAAATACGAGCATCACGCCCAATCACAAAAGTGAGTTTATCGTTGTTTTGTTTTTTCTTTGTAAACGTTGCGAATCCGGAAGTGAATTTGACTATATCCATAGGCGTTAAGCCTTGATTGGCAACACCTCCGATGGTTCCGCGAATACCTGAAATAGATTTTATCAATGACATAATTAAAATAATATTCGTTTGTGTATTTAACCTTTAGTTTTTCTTGATTGCCCAATCAAAATCAAAGCAATTCCCGGAAAGAAAAACGCCAGCCAGCCCCAATCAAGTTTACTTCTGTTTTGATGAGATGCGATTTTAACGACCCGAATCGTAACGGCAATCTTAATGACGAAAAGACTAACAAGCAAAGCATTTTGTACAAGACGTCCAACCTCAATAGAGCTCCACCAAATTATGAAGCTGATGACGACTGAGATGATCACGATGATGATGCCTAAACTTATTAGGGCTTTGTTTGAGGGATGGTGTTTCATGTTGTTTGAGTTCATATTTTGCAGTTATTTTTTTTGCAAAGATACGAAAAAAAAATGAAATTCGGATATCTCAAATTTTTTTTGTATCTTTGTATTCAAAATTAATAAAAAAAAAACAGATGGACATTTTCAAAAAACGTTTAGAAAATTTCGGACCGTTGGGCAAATACGCTGATTTCGCCCATGGTTACTACATGTTCCCGAAACTTGAGGGACCAATTCAGGCTCGCATGACTTTCCAAGGTAAGGAAGTTTTGTGCTGGAGTTTGAACAATTATCTGGGATTGGCAAACCATCCCGAAGTACGCAAAACTGATGCAGAAGCCGCAGCAGAGTGGGGTTTGGGCTATCCGATGGGTGCACGAATGATGTCGGGACACACCAAGTATCACGAGCAGTTGCAGAACGAATTGGCGAAGTTTGTCTTCAAGGAAGACGCGTATCTGTTCAACTTCGGCTATCAGGGCATGGTTTCAACGATTGACGCACTTTTAGATCGTCACGACGCATTGGTGTACGACTCGGATTCGCATGCGTGCATGATTGACGGAGCGCGTCTGCACATGGGAAAACGTTTCAAATTTGCTCACAACGATATGGCAGATTGTGAGAAACAACTGCAACTTGCGACAAAACATGTCGAAAAAACAGGTGGTGGAATTTTGGTTATGACCGAAGGAGTCTTTGGAATGGTGGGCGATCAGGGCGATTTGAAAGGTATTGCAGCATTGAAGAAAAAATATAAATTCCGTTTTTTGGTGGATGATGCACATGGTGTGGGAACGATAGGGGAGACCGGTGCCGGTGCCGGGCAATTTCAGGGTGTTCAGGATGATATTGATTTGTATTTTGGAACGTTTGCAAAATCATTTGCACTGATTGGCGGATTTGTTGCGGGCAACAAAGATATCATTCGCTATCTGACCTATAATTTACGTTCGCAAATTTATGCTAAATCTTTGCCAATGCCTATTGTTATTGGTCTTTTGAAACGTTTGGATTTGATGAGAAAGCATCCGGAATATCGCGAAAAACTTTGGGAAAATGTGAATGCGTTGCAACTCGGTTTGAAATCGAAAGGATTTAATCTCGGAGTAACCAACACACCTGTAACCCCCGTCATGCTTAACGGAACGGTGGACGAAGCTACGCAATTAACTTATGATTTGCGTGAAAATTACGGCATTTTTTGCTCGATTGTAACCCATCCGGTGGTTCCGCAAGGCATTATTTTGTTGCGAATTATTCCTACAGCCGTGCACAGTTTGGAAGATGTAGAATACACCGTTAATGCGTTTGCTGCGATTAAAGATAAACTCACTTCGGGTGAATATGCAAAAATGGGATTCCGCGAAATGACCGTATAAAACATGGTAGGTGCGAGGCATACCTCGCCCTACATTGCTATATCGCTGATCACCTTCTCCACCGCACGATGCAAGTCGATTATGTCGTTATCATTGGTAAATACATAATCGGCTTTTTTTATGCACTCGCCAAGATTTTGTTTGGTGGGATCGGTGGTGGTCATTTCGCGTTTTTCGTTGGAGACAAAAGTCTCGAAGTCGATGTGGTCTGTGGCAGATTTCCGTAGAGAAATACGCTCGTAACGTTTGCGAATATCAGCATCAACAGCGAACAAAACGAAGTTCGGATTATTTCGCAAACTTTCAATTTCACCTACGGCACGAATACTTTCGATAATGCCGTTTTGCCCTGATTTCACTGCACGTTCAAATAATTGATCGGTAATATACGACGGCGAAAATGTCGCACGCAATTCGTTTGCAACGGCAACCATCGAATCTCGATTCACAGGCAATCCCCGCTGTTCAATGATTTCAATCAAAAAATCCCGCACTGAAAAATGCAAAAAGTTTTTTTTAGAAACCAAATAATCTACGATGGTTCCTTTGCCTGCACCGATGGTGCCCGTGATTCCGATGATCATAATGTATTTTTTTGCAAAGATACAAAAATTTTTCGTATCTTTGCAAAAAATTACAAAACGAATATCCATTAAACAAAAAACACTATGCAAGTCACTTTCGAACACTCAATTTTAATTTTTTCTTGCTTATTATTTATCAGTATTTGGGTCGGTAAAATAGGCTACAAATTTGGCGTTCCAACGCTTTTGCTGTTTCTGTTGGTGGGTATGGTTGCCGGCAACGAAGGGCTCGGAATCGAATTTGACAACATCGTTACAGCCCAACACATCGGCGAAATGGCACTTTGTATCATCTTGTTTTCCGGAGGTCTGGATACGCAATACAAAGAAATTCGACCGATCATGAAACAAGGTGTAATCCTTGCTACGCTTGGCGTTGTGCTGACTGCCTTTGCTATGGGAGGTTTCATTTATTTCGTAACTAACAACTTTTTTCCAAGCATTCAACTCACGTTTTTGCAATCGTTTTTGCTTGCATCAGTCATGTCGTCAACAGATTCGGCGTCGGTATTTTCCATACTTCGCTCGCGAGGATTGTCGCTCAAAAATAATTTACGCCCCTTGCTCGAACTCGAAAGCGGTAGCAACGACCCGACTGCTTATCTGCTTACCATCGTGTCGATTTCGCTCATCACCGGACAAACCGTTGGCTTTTTAGATGCCTCATTTTCGTTCATTTTGCAATTTGTACTTGGCGTGATAGGCGGATTGGCAATCGGTTGGCTATTCGTCCGTCTTATCAATAAAATCAATGTTCACAACAATGCACTTTATCCGGTTTTGCTGCTGGCAGGTGCACTGTTTACGTTCTCGTTCACAACGTTTGTTGGTGGAAATGGATTTATGGCGGTTTATGTTGGTGGATTGGTGATCGGCAATCACAAATTTGTTCAAAAACGTATTTCCAAAGATTTTTTCGACGGAATTGCGTGGCTTATGCAGATTGTGATGTTCCTCACGTTGGGATTGTTAGTTACGCCAAGTGAACTTATCCCAATCGCAGGTGCAGGGCTTGTTTTAGCGATTGGTCTCATCCTTTTGGCACGACCGTTGCCGGTAATTCTTTGCCTGTTGCCGTTCCGAAAAATGGGTGTCAAAGATAAGGCTTATGTGTCGTGGGTAGGGCTGCGTGGTGCAGTACCGATTATTTTTGCGATTTTACCGTTGGCTTATGGTGTGCCACATGCTCAAACCATGTTCAATATCGTATTTTTTATTACCCTTGTATCCCTACTTGTGCAAGGCACTTCGCTTGCATGGGTAGCCGACAAACTCAAACTTTCCAACCCATCGGTAACGCGTGAACGCATGAAACATTTCGATGTTGGATTTTCCGACGATATGAGTCCCGAAACGTTCGAAGTCAATATCTGCGAAAACTGGCTAAAGGAGGGCACACAAATTAAAAATTTACCGATCTCCGAAAACAGCTTAGTCGTGCTCGTTAAGCGCGACAACAAATATATTCTCCCCAAAGGACAAACGGAACTTCAAGTGGACGACAAACTGCTAATCCTCACCGATACGGATGATGAGAACATTCACGAACTTCAAGAAATGCTGCATATCAACGATGATTGCGAAAGCTAAGCATTCGCCAATGTACGTCCGGTTTGTATCGTAGAAAGTAACCCACACGCTGCAAAAATATCCTCACCACGAGATTGCCGAACAGTGCAGATGATACCGTGTTCGCTTAGATAATCGCGGAATTCAAGCATACGTTCCTCAGACGATGGTTGAAAATTAGACTTCGCATGACTGTGATATTTGATTAAATTTACTCTGCAAAAAAGACCTTTTAGAAGTTTGGTCAGTTCGTCCAAATGTGTGTGTTTGTCGTTGATTCCGGCGAACATGATGTACTCGAACGACAAACGCCGTTGTCCCGACCAATCGTATTTTTTCAATGTTTTTACGACGTTTGAAATGGGATATTTGTTTTGAATCGGCATGAATTTCTGACGTTCGTAATCGAAAGGGGAGTGCAAACTTATCGCCAAATGACACTCGGATTCGTTGATAAATCGTTCCATTTCCGGAATCAAGCCAATCGTTGAAACGTTGATTCGACGCGGACTCCAAGCATATCCCCAATCAGCAGTGAGAATTTCCAAACTTTTCAAAACTTCATTCAAATTGTCGAAAGGTTCGCCCATCCCCATATACACAATGTTCGTCATCAATGCCGTTTCCGGAATGGACTGCAATTGGTTCAAAATCTCGCCGGCTGTAAGGTTGTGTTGAAAGCCCTGCTTGCCCGTTGCACAAAATTCACAGCCCATTTTGCAACCCATTTGACACGAAATGCAAAGCGTATGACGTTCCGAACTCGGCATGTAAACCGCCTCAATCAAGCCATTTTTCTGTGTTTTGAACAGATATTTTTTTGTGCCGTCAGACGAAATTTGCACATCAATAGGCGAGGAGATGCCCATATCGTAGTGCTGTTTCAGCAATTCCCGCGTTTTCAGCGAAAGATTAGTCATCTCATCTACATTCGAAATTTGCTTTTTGTAAAGCCATTCGCAAATTTGCTTGGCGTTGAAACTCGGCAATCCATGGGCTTTACAGAAAATCTGCAACTCCGATAAAGTATTCCCAAAAAGCATTTGACGATTCGACATATAAAATACGTTATTGTCCCAACGTAGCCACCATCACGGCTTTGATGGTATGCATACGATTTTCCGCTTCATCAAATACGATAGACATCGGCGATTCGAAAACGTCCTCAGTAACTTCCATTGCGTCAATCTTGAATTTCTTATAGATGTCGCGTCCCACTTCGGTTTCGAGGTTGTGGAATGCCGGCAGACAGTGCATGAATTTCACTTTCGGATTACCCGTTGCTTTCACAACTTTCATATTAACTTGGTAAGGTTTGAGCAATTTGATGCGATCCGCCCATACAGCCTCAGGTTCGCCCATCGACACCCACACGTCGGTATAAAGGAAATCCACGCCTTTCACGCCTTCTTCAACCTTGTCGGTAAACGTGATTTTAGCACCGGTTTCCTTGGCGATTTCTTTGCATTTTTTCACCAACCATTCATCAGGCAAGCATTTTTTCGGTGCAACGGCACGAAAATCCATACCCATTTTTGCAGCACCCACCATCAGCGAATTGCCCATATTGTTACGAGCATCGCCCAGATAGGCGAATTTCACTTGATGTAGAGGTTTGTCGGAATGTTCCATCATAGTTAGGAAATCCGCCAAAATTTGCGTAGGGTGAAATTCGTTCGTCAAGCCGTTCCACACCGGCACACCGGCGTATTGTCCGAGCGTTTCCACGATTTCTTGAGCATAGCCGCGATATTCGATACCGTCGTACATACGTCCGAGCACGCGAGCCGTGTCTTTCATCGATTCTTTCTTGCCCATTTGTGAGCCGGCAGGTCCCAGGTAAGTTACGTGTGCACCTTGATCGAGAGCAGCCACTTCAAACGCACAGCGAGTACGTGTAGAGTCTTTCTCGAAAAGCAGCACAATGTTTTTGCCTTTAAGGCGTTGTTGCTCGGTTCCCGCGTATTTAGCCTTTTTCAAGTCAGCAGAAAGTTCGAGCAAATGTTTAATTTCTTGCGGTGTAAAATCCAGCAATTTAAGGAAATTACGGTTTCTTAGGTTGAATGCCATAATGTTTAATTTTTTTAATTGTTTGAGAATGCAAAGGTACGAAAAAAAAACGAAACTTTCGAGTATTAAATGAAAAAAATTGTACGAATCGTATTAGATGTAAAATTTTTTTTGTATCTTTGCAAAAAAAATAACTTTTGCCAATTCAAAAACTTTTCGTATCTTTGCAAGTCTAAGCAAATAAACAATCATGTCCGACAGCCTAATTATCGTCCCAACCTATAACGAAAAGGAAAACGTTGAAGCCATCATTCGCAAAGTATTTTCTTTATCGAAAGAATTTCATATTCTCATCGTAGAAGATAATTCGCCCGATGGTACGGCGGATATCGTGAAACGCCTGATGACCGAATTTCCCGACCGACTTTTTATCGAAGAACGCAAAGGTAAATTGGGTCTTGGAACCGCATATATTCATGGTTTTAAGTGGGCGTTGCAACGAAAATACGACTACGTTTTTGAAATGGATGCCGATTTTTCACACAATCCCGACGACTTGGAACGCTTGTACAACGCTTGTCGCGAAGGTGCAGATGTTGCCGTAGGTTCTCGCTACGAAGGTGGTTTGGTGAGAGTGGTAAATTGGCCTATGGGACGCGTTTTGATGTCGTATTACGCCTCGGTTTACGTACGTCTCATAACAGGTATGCAAATCCGCGATGCAACTGCCGGATTTATGTGCTATACGCGAAAAGTACTCGAAACAATCGCTCTCGACAACGTGAAATTCGTAGGTTATGCCTTCCAAATCGAAATGAAATTCACTGCATGTAAACTTGGTTTCAAAGTTGCGGAAGTGCCGATTATCTTTACAGATCGAACGCACGGACAATCCAAAATGAGTAAAAAAATCTTCAAAGAAGCGTTTTTTGGCGTGATACAATTACGCTTTCGAAACTATAAACGTGCGAATTAAACCCAATCATGAAAACTGCCATTCTTGGAGCCGGAACATTCGGTACAGCCCTTGCTAATGCTATCAATCCCGAATCGGATGTGATGGTTTACACCATCGAAAAAGATGTGGTTGAAGACATCAATACACATCGTAGAAATTCCAAATATTTTCCGAATAAAAAACTGCCCAAACATATCAAAGCAACAAGCGATTTCTCTGATATTGCAGATGCAGAGCTGGTTTTCATCGCTATTCCTTCGTCGGCAATTGTAGATTTTTTCTCGAAATACAAATTCAAAAACGGTACAATTTTAGTTAATGGTGCAAAAGGTTTTGCTCACAACGATGTCTTGATAAGTACTTATATTTTCTCTGAACAGCCCGATTGTCACGTGTGTTCGATGAAAGGTGCATCGTTTGCAAGTGAAATGATTTTTGAAATTCCAACGGCATTCACATTGGCTTGCGAATCTCGAAACGTTTATGATATGACACGATCTGTACTTCGCGAAGACTTGATTGTTACCGAATATTTTACCGACATCAACAGCGTGGAATATCTAAGTTTGTTCAAAAATGTCTATGCCATTGTGATGGGAATTGTTGATGCGTATTACAATTCGCCGAACGTCAGATTCTTAGTGTTTACAAGGGTTTTGAACGAAATCAGATTACTGATGAAACACTTTGATGTGAATCCTGAAACGCTGTTTTACTATTGTGGAATTGGCGATTTAAGTTTGACTGCATTAAACGATTTAAGTCGAAACCGAACGCTTGGATTGCTTATCGGTAAAGGGTTTTTCGATGTTTCAATTTCCAACAATGTAACTCTCGAAGGTGTGCGTTCTTTGGATAATATCTTGTTGCATATTCCCGAATCGGAACATGCAAAATTCCCGATTATGCAACAAATGCACCACTTGTTACATAACAAAACATCTGTGAAATCCTTTATTCATCGAATTATTTTCACGTAAAGATTTTCACACCGCAACATCGCCTTTGATGTGCGGATGTGCTTGATAATTGAGCAATTCGAAATCTTTGTACGTGAAATCGAAAATGTTTTTTACGTTGGGATTAAGTTTCATTTCCGGCAATGGAAACGGCTCGCGTGTGAGTTGTAATTTCGCTTGTTCGAAGTGATTGGTGTAAAGATGTGCATCGCCGAAAGTGTGAATAAATTCGCCCGGCTGCAAATTGCAAACTTGTGCAATCATCAGTGTTAACAGGGCATACGAAGCAATGTTGAACGGCACACCCAAAAACACATCCGCCGAACGTTGATATAATTGACACGATAATTTTCCATTTGCCACATAAAACTGAAACAAAATATGGCAGGGTGGGAGTGCCATTTCCGAGATTTCGCCCACATTCCAAGCACACACGAGCATTCGGCGAGAGTCGGGATTTTGCTTGATCGTTTCAATCAATTCCGAAATTTGATCAGTCGTTTTTTCGTCTTTACAACCCCACGAACGCCACTGTTTTCCGTAGACAGGTCCGAGGTTTCCGTCAGAATCCGCCCATTCGTCCCAAATGCGAACACCGTTTTCTTGCAGATATTTTATGTTTGTATCACCTTTCAAAAACCACAACAATTCGTAGATTATGGATTTCAAATGCAATTTTTTTGTAGTAACCAATGGAAAACCTTTCGACAAATCGAATCTCATCTGATACCCGAAAATACTACGAGTTCCGGTGCCGGTGCGATCGGATTTATCGGCACCGTTTTCTAAAATTTGAGATAAGAGGTTCAAATAAAGGGTCATAGAAATTACGAATTACGAATTATGAATTATGAATTGTCATCCTGAGCGAAGCGAAGGATTTGATTTGTGACAACCTTAATGTTTTATCTCACCAATGAGTTTCGGATCATGCTTGTATTTGAATATCACAGCGAATAAAACGGTTACAACTAATGCATAAGCCGCAAAAACAAACCAAATGTTGAGGAAAACCGGATGGTCAAAACTACCGATATTCCAGATTTTTACACCGTTTGGTTCGAACCATTTGGAAATGATAAATCCGGCTGTTATATTACCTAAAACAGCACCAATACCGTTGGTCATCAACATAAACAAACCTTGTGCAGAGGATCGACTTTTGGCATCTGTGTTTTGCTCGACAAACAAAGCACCGGAAATGTTGAAAAAATCAAAAGCCATACCGTAAATCATGCATGAAATAATGATGAACGCAAACCCTAAACCGGTATTTTCCGCCAAACCAAACAAGGCAAAACGCAATACCCAAGCCATCATACTAAACAACATGACTTTTTTGATGCCAAATCGTTTCATAAAAAACGGAATCACCAAAATAAATAGCGTTTCGGAAATTTGCGAAATCGACAAAATAATGGTCGAAAAATTATTAATTAATCCCCCTTTCGGGAAAATGTGATCATCTTGCAAAAAGCCGTCTCCGTAAGCATTGGTAAGTTGCAAAGCGGCTCCGAGCAGTAAACTGAAAATGAAAAATATAGCCATTTTCTTTTGTTTGAATAAAACGAAAGCTTGTAAGCCGAGTTTTTCAACAAGCGATTGTTTTTCCTGTGTTTCAGATCTTGCTTTTTGAATGGTAGGCAATACCATAAACGCATAGAGCGACAAGCAAAACGCCCCCACAGCCGAGATGATAAACGACACTTTAATACTATAACCCACCCCCCATTCTTTCGTGAAAAAATTGGTAAGCCACATTGCCGCAATAAAGCCAACGGTGCCCCAAACGCGGATTGGCGGGAAATCAATGATCGGATCTTTGCCTTCTTTTTTCAATATGTCGAAACCAACGGAATTGTTCAAACCGATCGTTGGCATATAGAAACACATTGCAATCAAAAGTACCCAGAAAAATGTCATGGCATTATCGACCCAAGGTAAAAAACACATGGTTGCTGCAAATAAGAGGTGTAAAATCGCGAACACGTAATTGGCTTTCCATTTGTCGGCGATGATTCCAAATAATGTAGGCATAATCAGCGATGCAAAGCCCATGGTAGAAAACACCAAGCCAAATTGTGCACCGTCCCAGCCTTTTTCCACAAAACCGTAGTGTGCAAGAGTCATCATCCAAGCCCCCCAAACGAAAAATTGGAGGAAATTCATTAACGAAAGTTTGCTTTTAATTCCCATGATAATAGTATTTTGGTAGGGGCGTAGCACGCCACGTCCTTACAGATTTAGATTGCAAAAATACGAGAATTTTATTGATTTTTGAAAAAAACTTTTCAGAATTTATTAACAATGTTGTTTTATTCGCTCTTTTTTTCGTATTTTTGCACCATAATATCAAAATCCAAAACCATGAAAAAAATCCTTTCAACCTGTGCCGGACTCGGCTTATTGCTCTCGTCTTGTTGCTGTAGCAAAAATTACGACGAAGAACCCTCGATTTCTGAAAAAACCGTCAAAGAAATCGTCAAAGAACTGTCAAATTACTATCCGAACGATGTTGAACGTATCGAAATCGGCGTCAAACAAGTGGCTTCGCTTTGGTTTCCAAGAGATGGAAATGATGCGGATTTCAGAGAATTTTGTCGTTTGAATTTCATTGCAGACGCCGACTCATTAGACGTTTTATTCAACAAACTTTCGCGAAATTTCGAAATTTTATATGGTTTTTTCAATAAAATAAGTGTTGAATTGATGCTTCCTTTGCACTTGGATCAAGGCGAAATCACAGAAATCGACCAGATTTTCGGTGGATTTAATTCGGCTGCACACTTGAACGAGGATATGTTTGCAAACAAAGTGGCGTTCATCGTTTTGTTGAATTTTAGAACGTATTCATTGGACGAAAAAAATACGTTAGGTGGCGATTGGACGCGTCAACAGTGGGCTTATTCGCGAATGGGCGATATGTTTACCTCTCGTATTCCGGCAGAATTACTTCAAGAATATTCCGAAATTTCGACTCGTGCCGACAATTACATTGCCAACTACAACATTTATATGGGCAATTTGTTGACCAACGATGGAGAAACCTTGTTTCCGGAAGACTTGAAACTGATTTCGCACTGGGGGTTGCGTGATGAATTGAAAGGACAGTATGCGAGCAACGGATTTGAGCAACAAAAAATGATTTTTGCCGTAATGAATCGTATTATCACTCAGGAAATTCCTCAAGATGTGATTGATAATCCTAATTTAAAATGGAATCCAATTGAAAACGTGATTTTTGGGGACAGTCATGCTATAACGGATGTTATGAGTGGTTGTGCAGTTTTTCCTCGTGAACCTAACACGAGATACGAGGAAATGCTCAAACTTTTCAAGGTTTTGCAAAAAATAGATGCTTACCAACCGGCTTACAAGAATTATATTGAAACTCAATTTGATGGCAACTTCGAACTTTCAAAACAAACGGTTGAAAAACTGTTTACGGATTTGGTGGGGTCGGACGTTGTAAAAGACGTTTCAGAATTGGTTAGCAAACGATTAGGTCGTGATTTAGAGCCGTTTGACATTTGGTACAACGGTTTCAAAGCTCGCGGTTCTGTTCCGGAGGCGACAATGGATGCCATTACAACGAGAATGTATCCCAATGCGATGGCTGTTGAAAGAGATATGCCGAATATCTTGGTAAAATTGGGTTGGGACAGAGCGAGAGCACAAGAAATTTCGTCGAAAATTAAAGTTGATGCATCGCGTGGTGCAGGTCATGCGTGGGGTGCGGAGATGAAAGGCGATCAAGCCCGTTTGCGTACGAAAATAGGGGAAAAAGGTATGGATTTCAAAGGTTTTAACATTGGTATTCACGAACTTGGACACAATGTTGAGCAAACTTTGTCGCTTTATGATGTGGATTATTGGATGTTGAGAGGTGTTCCAAATACGTCATTTACAGAGGCTTTAGCATTTATTTTTCAAGATCGTGACATGGAATTATTAGGCAGAAAAGAAAATAATCCGCAAAAAGCAAGTTTGGAAACTTTGGCAATTTTTTGGGATGCCTACGAAATTATGGGCGTTTCGCTCGTGGATATGAATGTTTGGGAGTGGTTGTATGCCAATCCGAATGCGACGAAAGAGCAGTTGAAAGAGGCTGTTTTGCGGATCTCAAAAGAAATTTGGAACAAGTATTATGCACCGGTGTTTGGTATTGAGGATCAGCCGATTTTGGCGATTTATTCACACATGATCACAATTCCGTTGTATTTGTCGGCTTATCCGCTCGGACGCTTGATTCAGTTCCAACTTGAAGCACAGATTAAAGGAAAAAACTTTGCCAAAGAAGTTGAACGTATGTTCACCATGGGACGTATCACGCCGAAACATTGGATGTTGCAAGCCGTTGACGAGGAATTGTCGGTACAATCATTGATTGAATCTACGAAAAATGCTGTGGAAAAAATGAAATAAAATTGGTTTTTTGTAAAAAAAATCGTATCTTTGTACCAAAATTTAACACTTGATGAAAATCATTGAGAATTTTAAGACTTTTTTGTGGTCGCAACGAATGCGGAAAATAGCGAAAAGACTGCATCGTAGGCGTCAGATGATAGGTTTAGACCTTGCAAAAAATGTAGGAATTTACTTTCATTACGAGGGAAAAGAATCTTACGATATTGCCAATAGATTCGCTAATGACCTTAGAAATAGAGGGATTGCGGCGATGTTGATAGCATACGCGAATAGCAAAGAAAAACCTACGGAAGTTGCAGAAAGTCCGAATCTCGGGCTGTTTGTGAAATCGCAATTGGGTTTCAACCGAGTACCACACGACGATATCGTGAATATGTTTGTCAAACAACCGTTCGATATTTTCTTTGATTTGAGTTTGACGGATCACTTTCAAAATCTGTATATTGCCAACTCCTCTCACGCCACGTTCAAGGTCGGGCGAACGAGCGAGTGGGGGCTCAAAATCTTTGATTTCACGCTCGAAATCAACGATACAGCGGATATGAATGAATTTATACAAATCATTCTCAAATACTTCGATGTCTTTAATCAAACCGAAACCACAATCGATTTTAAGAATATCTAATATGTTGATAAATAAATTAATAGGAACAGGTGTTGCCTTAATTACACCATTCAAAACCGATGGCTCGGTGGATTTTGAAGCACTGAAAAAAGTTGTTAATCACGTTGTTGAAGGTGATGTTGAATACGTTGTGGCTTTGGGAACAACTGCCGAAACATCTACACTACGCCGATTTGAACGTGATGAGGTTGTGAAAACGATTGTCGAGGAAGTCAAAAATCGTGTGCCGATCATCGTTGGCGTAGGCGGGAACTGCACTTCGGAACTTGTTGAGATTTTGAAAACATCAGATTTTTCAGGAATAAGTGGCGTTTTGTCCGTTGTTCCATACTATAATAAACCTACGCAAGAAGGTATTTTCCAACACTTTTCGGAACTTGCAAAAGTTTGTCCGGTGCCGATGATTTTGTACAATATCCCCTCGCGTTGTGGTGTGAATATGACTGCCGATACCACACTTCGCTTGGCAAATGCACATTCCAACATTATTGCAATCAAGGAATCATCGGGTGATATGACACAAGTTGCGGAAATTATGCAAAGAAAACCTGCGAATTTTTTGGTTATTTCGGGTGATGATGCGTTTGCTTTACAAATGACGGAAATGGGTGGTTCGGGTGTCATTTCTGTTCTCGGAAACGCACTGCCTGCAAAGGTTTCAACGATGAGTCGAACAGCATTGGAAGGCGATTTTGAAACGGCAAAAAAACAATTTTCCGAGTTTGAACACCTGATTCCTCTCTTATTTGTGGAGGGAAATCCAACCGGAATCAAGACGATCATGAATATGTTCGGACTTTGCGAAAATGAAGTTCGACTGCCGTTGGTGCCCTCTACTGACACCCTGCAAACTCAGGTGCGTGCTGCGTTGCAGCCGTTTATGAAGCATTGAAATTATTTTTTTCGAAATAATTGAAAAAACCAAAAAAATCGTACCTTACATGGTCTCAAAAAAATACGAAAATGAACAAATGGACAGAATTAAGCGTTGAATACGCTAATCAACGCTCATATTTGGATGATCTTTTTCAAGTTTATCCCACAATTCCAGACGGAATACGTGAAATAAATAATGAAATTTGGAATAACGTTGAAAAAGCGTTTAACAAAAAAGATAACTATTTGCTTATACAAGAGTTGTTGAGGTTGGACTTATTTCCAATCAAAGATAGTTATGTCGCATACCTCAAGAGAGATAATACGTCAATTGACAGAAATCCGAAAACAATAAACCGAATTTGCGGACGACTTTACGAAATGGGTTTAGACAAGATATTTGAACGATGTAGCGAGCCGAAAGAAACTAACCGACAAATTGGACCAATGTTTCGTGATTGGTTGAGAAATAAATCTTTAGGAGTTATACCTGTTGGTATTGATGAGTTTGTTGCCAACAACGATGATGCTGTTTTAGATGGTGGCGACAATCTTATGATGCAGTTTGCAAAGGATGAGTTAAACTATAACCATCCAAAAGGGCTTGATTTTGTTGCTCGTTTCAATGGGAAATATGTAATTGGCGAAGCAAAGTTTTTAACGGATTTCGGTGGACATCAAAATGCACAATTTGCTGATGCAATCAATACAATCGAAGCACCGAATGTGAAGGCCGAAAAAATCGCAATTCTTGACGGTGTTTTGTACATTAAAGGCAACAACAAAATGTACAAGTCCATTACGGAAACATATAAAAATTATAATATTATGAGTTCGTTGGTATTGAGGGAATATTTGTACCAACTATAAAGTTTGAAAAATCAATGATAAGTAACCTGCTCATACAATCTGACAATATCGTAGGACTCAATTACCTTTTAGACAATGGTTTCAGAGGAAAAATAGATTTGGTGTATATTGACCCACCATATGCTACTGGTGGAAATTTTACAATTACTAACGGCAGAGCGACAACAATTAGTAATTCCAAAAATGGTGATATTGCATATACCGACACATTGAGAGGAAAAGATTTTATTGGTTTTTTGCGAGAAAGATTGATTTTAATTCGTGAATTGCTGTCGGAAAAAGGCTCAATTTATCTACATATCGACTACAAAATCGGACATTATGTAAAAGTGATGATGGACGAGGTTTTTGGCATAGAAAATTTCCGCAACGATATTACTCGTGTAAAATGTAATCCCAAAAATTTCGACAGAGTTGGCTACGGAAACATAAAAGATTTGATTTTACTTTACACAAAAACGCAAAGTCCAATTTGGAATGAGCCACGCAAAGCATATTCTGAAAAAGATTTGGAGAAACTTTTTTCAAAAAAAGATAAAAACGGTAGACGATATACCACAGTGCCTATTCACGCACCGGGCGAAACCGAAAACGGAAAATCAAATCAACCATTCAAAGGGATGTTGCCACCGGCAGGCAGGCATTGGCGTACCGATGTTGAAACTTTGGAACAATGGGACAAAGACGGATTGATTGAATGGTCATCAAACGGAAATCCGCGAAAAATAATTTATGCCGATGAGCGCGAAGGAATGCGTGTACAAGACATTTGGGAGTTTAAAGACCCGCAATATCCTGATTATCCGACTGAAAAAAACGCTGAAATGTTGGATTTAATTGTAAAAACTTCGTCAAATGAGAATAGCATTGTGTTAGACTGTTTTTGCGGAAGCGGAACAACGCTAAAATCAGCACAAGTGCTTAATAGAAAATGGATTGGGATTGACCAATCTGATTTGGCGATACAAGTTACAAAACAAAAAATGAACGATATTGTACAGAATTTATTTGCACTGAAAAATGAGTATGATTTTTTGGATTTAACAAACACTAAAAACAAACAACAAGAAAGCGAATACCGATTGGCTGTAGCGTATTAAAAGTGCGAACAAAAACCTGCCTACAATTAGCGGTTTGGCAAAATGGCTACTCGAATTCAGCCAATAACAGCACTCATCTCCCGAAAAAACATATTTCCCGTCATCAAAATTAAACATGCTAACCCTGACCAGACGGGCGTTCGCCGTCGTTGGAAAATGGCGATTAGTAAAAATCCGATAGCTAAATAGGCTAAAATCATCTCGAATTTCGACCAGTCCAAATCTTTCCAAACGCTTAGAGGCAACCGCTCAATAAGAGAAACGCTTTGATTCAAAATCCAAATTGTGAGGTTTAGTAATTTTCCGAAAACACTTGCTATGACAGAGGAAATCGGTGCCGAAACTAAAATCGCCATACCTAATGGAATAATCAAAACACTGAGCGGAGAGGCGATTATATTCGCGAAAATGAAGTAGTTAGGGAATTGATGAAAATAATAAATGGATAACGGCGTTGTGGTAAGTTGTGCTGCAATCGAAACCGTCACACACTCCCAAACATATTTTGAAACCTTGTATTTTGGAGTCCAAAGTTTTGCAAATAGATTGTTAGTCATTACAATACCAATGACCGCCAAATACGAAAACTGAAATCCAAGTGCATACAACATCATCGGATCGTAGGACAGTTGCACGATTGCGGAAATTGCTAACGAATTGTAAATGGGCGTTCGGCGTTCCATACATTTCCCTAAGGTGACGAAACTGAACATGATTGCCGACCTTAATGCCGATGGTGCAAAACCCGTGATTAGAGCGTAACTCCAAATGCAAGTCAGCACGATTATAGCTTTCAAAATCAACTTCCAACGACTGCCTTTCAAGAAAAAAAGCAGGTGCATGACGACCATCGCAAAAAGTCCGACATGAAGTCCGGAAACACTTAAAATATGCACCGTTCCCGAATTTTGGTAAGACTTTCGCAATTCCGGCGTGAGTTCTGCTCCATAACCTAATAAAATTGCACAAGTTACAGCATATTCCGCCCCCGTAATGCCCTGCTTTGAAAGTATGGATAAAAAATTATCTCGAACATCGATAGCGTAGGACCGTACTGTGTTTCCGCCGTTTTCATCAACTTTTTTCCAAGACCATTGATTCAAATAAATGGTATGAAAAATTTGTTTTCGAGACAAAAATTTTCGATAATCGAAATCGCCGAATTTCTTGATAGAATCGGTTGTTTGAGCCCGATTTCGAATCACCAAAACATCGCCGTAACGCAGTTCGGTACTGAGCGAATCAATTGCAAAATACGCCATAATTTTTCCCATACAAGGAGAAAATTCATCGGAATTTTTACCGCCAATGACTTTCAAAACTGATCGGACGGATTTTCCTTTAACCATTGGCGTATCATCAACACTCACAATTAGTTGAGTATACGTTTCTTTCGAAAAATGTGTTTCGTTCAGCGATTGGTCGGTTTGTTTGGTTCTCAAAAAACCGATAAAAATCATGAAAACGCAGGCTAATAGCCCGAATTGGTGTACTTTGTTTCGATAATCCTGTTTGATTAACAAAACCAAAATCATAAAAAACGCAGTAATACCAATGGCTGTAGGGTAGAATACCGGCGAAAACTGCACATACTGTGCAATCGAAATGCCAATGATAAAACTGATGGCTAATTTTACAAGAGGGGAGATTTGCATGATAAAAATTTTTCGCTACAAAATTACATCAAAATTTCCTAAAAAAAAACTTAAAAATTGTTAAAAAGTGTTAAAAATGCAGTTTTTTTCTTAAAAAGTGTTAAAATTTCAAAATTTTTTTGTATCTTTGCAAAAATTAAACACATCGCCTATGAAAAAATAACGTGCTGAATATGCACTTGTAACATACTGAAAAAGCGTTTGCTTTATTCTGAATCTCTGAAACTTAGACAATTTCAAGGCATAACAGGAATAATTGAACGCTCACGGAAACGTGGGCATTTTATTATTTGTTGTGCGGGTAGTCTAAGACCTCAGAGATGGATAACATTTGTTCCACGTTTTTTTTGTGCATATTTCTCTCTGAATATTCGGGACAAAACAAACATTATTCAAAACTAAAAGTCTGCTTAAAGGAGCAGACGTTAAACAAAACAATCAATGAAAAAATTATTTTATTTACCCATAATTATTGGACTAATGACAGTCGGATTTACGAGTTGCAACAAAGATGACGACCCTATAGTGTCAGGAGCTTTTGACGGAGTGATAACTGCACAGGTGGAAAATGGAAATATCTACAACAATCTTGTTAAACGCGTGACGGCAGGTGTATTGGGCTACGAGGATTACAACGTGATAGTGCTTGCTTCCGGTCCTTACGCCAACGGTGGATTCACACTAACACTTCCTCAAACAGTTGATACTAATCACCTTTTTCTGTTTCTTGAAGATCTTAATGAAGATCTTGTCAGCATCAGCGACAAAAATGTCCAAATAATGGTCGTTGGCGGTTATTCGGGTTTCGCTGCCTTCTCGTCCTCTACCGGTGATATCACTATCAATGACTATGTTGGTAATATTTCTGCCTACAAAGTAGATTCTACCGGAAATCCGCGAGCAGAATCAGGAACAGGAACCTACTCTATGGCGACGATTGAATTTATATATGCAGACAGGGATGTTACCATTACCGCCACAGATACATATACAGATGGTGAGTATGATGACCATCCCAAAACATTTAGTATTAGTATGTTTATGTTCTTGAAAAAGGGCTGGAATAGAGTCTACATTTCCGAATCTTACAAATATGTCAATGGCGAAAATCGAGAGGAGGAAGTTCTATTTACAACCACTCCTATCAGTGGCTTGAAATGGTATTGCGAGATATACGATCCTTTTGGAAGTCCTGCAAAACAAGCGAAAAGTGCTCGTGAAGGAGGGCATAAGAGGTTTGGTCGTTTAGGGAGATAACATACCTTGTTCGGCGGAGGTTCCCACCTCCGTCGTTCTATTCAGCGAGGCTTAGCCTCGCTTTTTTTATTTCTATAGAGGGCGACGCAAATTTTTCGATTTTCCCAATTC